>JALEZN010000060.1 GCA_022772585.1 Clostridiales bacterium | reverse complement strand
TGGGTGAAACCGCCCAAAAACCTTGCACCCGAACAAAGCTGATTGGCCTTGTAAGCCTTGGCTTTCAAGGCTTACAGCTTTGTTCAGTACGCATTATCATAGACAGACAGGTCGGAAAACGCGGCGTACTGCGCGCACGGTGGGAGGAAGCGATATGGAATTCATTCCGGCACAGCCCCGGCATCTGGAGGAGATCTGCGTCATCATGGAACAGGCCAGGGCCCAGCTCAGGCGGCTGGGACTGGACCAGTGGCAGAAGGGCTACCCCTCCCGGGAGGTCTGGGAGCAGGACATCAGGGACCGTGCCGCCTGGCTGGCGGCGGAGGGGGAGCAGGTTTTGGGAGCCTTCATGTTCCAGACCGCGCCGGAGGAGGCCTATGACGTCATCGACGGGAGCTGGCTGACCCGGGGACCCTACGCCTCCATCCACCGGGTGTGCGTGCGGGACGGCAGCAAGGGCCGGGGCGTGGCGGGCGCCATGTTTGCCCACGGCTTTGAACTGGCCCGGCAGGCGGGCTTTGACTCGGTGCGCATCGACACCCATCCGGAGAACCGGCCCATGCGCCGGGCGCTGGAGAAGGCCGGCTTTGTACTCTGCGGCACCATCCGCCTTGTAAGGGGCGGCGAGAAGGGAGACCTGCGCCTGGCCTACGAGCGGGTGCTGTGACCCCTGGCCCCCGGGAGAAAACTGTGATATGACCATCGGACACCACGTTCAAAACGATAAGGAGGGACCGCCATGAGCGCCCGAGAGGAATTCATTGAACTCTTCACTACCTACATCCACCGGGAGGGCAGCGGGGCCCTGCTGGAGTATTTGCAGAACAAGAGCGACTTCTTCACCTCCCCCGCCTCTGCCAAGTTCCACGGCGCCTACGCCGGCGGCCTGTGCGACCACAGCGTCAACGTGTACCACTGCCTGCGGGAGTATCTGGAGCGGGAGCGGGTGCGGGAGCTCTACGGCCTGGAGTACAGCGACGAGTCGGTCGCCGTGGTCTCCCTGCTCCACGATGTGTGCAAGATCGGCTGCTACAAGGCGGGCAGCCGCAACGTGAAGGGGCCGGACGGCAAGTGGCAGGCGGTGCCCACCTTTTTCTATGAGGACAACCTGCCCTACGGCCACGGGGAGAAATCGGTGTACATCCTCAGCGGCTTCATGCGCCTGAGCCGGGAGGAGGCCATGGCCATCCGCTGGCACATGGGCTTTTCGGGCGCCGAGGATCCCCGCATGGTGGGCCAGGCCCTGCAGCAGTATCCCCTGGCCTTTGCGCTCAGTGTGGCTGACATGGAGGCCACCTATTTCCTGGAGAATGAGGAGGTCTGATCCCTTTGGCAAAACGAGAAAATGACCTGGGCCGGGATCCGGTAGGCAGGCTGCTGGTGCGGCTGGCCCTGCCGGCCATCACGGCCCAGCTGGTCAACGCCCTTTACAACATCGTGGACCGGATGTACATCGGCCACATTGAGCCCGGCGGCGACCTGGCCCTCACCGGTCTGGGGGTCTGCTTCCCGGTGCTCATGTTTGTCTCGGCCATCTCGGCCCTGGTGGGCGCGGGCGGCGGCTCCCGGGCGGTGGTCCGCATGGGCGAGGGCCGGACGGAGGACGCTAACCGCATCCTGGGCAGCTGCGCCGCCCTGCTGACCGTCCTCGCCCTGGCAGTGACCGTGCTCTTTCAGCTCATCAAGGAGCCCATGCTGCTGGCCTTCGGCGCCAGCGGCAACACCATCGGCTACGCGGTGGACTATCTGACCATCTACCTGTGGGGTACTGTTTTCGTGGAGATCTCCCTGGGCCTGAATTTCTTCATCACCACCCAGGGCTTTTCCACGGTTTCCATGGCCACGGTGCTCATCGGCGCGGCCATCAACATCGTGCTGGACCCGGTCTTTATCTTCGGGCTGGATATGGGGGTGCGGGGCGCGGCCCTGGCCACCATCACGGCCCAGGGGGTGTCCGCGGTGTGGGTGCTGCGCTTCCTCACCGGGAAAAAGACCAGGCTGCGGCTCCAGCGGCGGTACTTCCGGCTGGACGGAAAGGTGCTGGCCCCGGTGGTGGCCATCGGTGTGTCTCCTTTCATCATGCAGTCCACCGAGAGTCTGGTGAACATCTCCTTCAACTCCTCCCTCTACCGCTACGGCGGGGATGCGGCGGTGGG
>JALEZN010000047.1 GCA_022772585.1 Clostridiales bacterium | reverse complement strand
CTCTTATCCGGTGTCCGGAAACAGTTGTCCGAGTTTGAAGCAAAGATTTTGGGGTACTATTTAGACGGTCTTTCATGTCGGGAAATTGCCGAAACCGCAGGCATCTCCCCAAAGTCCGTGGACAACGCTGTGCAGCGCATCCGGCGCAAGACGGCACAGCAACTTCTTTCCGGCGATTTCAGCGGCAGCTGAACGCATATATATTTTTCTCAAAGAGAGGGTATCATCATGTACGAAGACAAGACCTTAGTTTGCAAAGAGTGCGGCCAGGAGTTCGTGTTCACCGCCGGTGAGCAGGAGTTCTACGCTGAGCGCGGCTTCCAGAACGAGCCCCAGCGCTGCAAGGCTTGCCGTGACGCCCGCAAGGCCGCTTCCCGCGGTCCCCGCGAGTACTTCACCGCCACCTGCGCCGCCTGTGGCGGCGAGGCCCGTGTGCCCTTCGAGCCCAAGTCCGACCGCCCCGTGTACTGCAGCGACTGCTTCGCCCGCATGCGTGAGGAGCGCTAAAAGGCAAACCATTGAAAAGGACGCCCTCTGGGGCGTCCTTTTTGTGTAAGGGACAGAGATTTTAGTTGAAAAAGAGCAGTAAATAGGATATACTACTACCGTACTTTTTATTTGGAGGTCTACCATTATGGTTCAGATTACGAAAGATACCATCATCGGCGATATCCTGGACATCGCGCCTGAGACCGCGCCTCTGTTCCTGTCCATCGGCATGCATTGTCTGGGCTGTCCCTCTTCCCGCGGCGAGACTGTGGAGGAGGCCTGCATGGTCCACGGCGTCAACGTCGATGCCCTGCTGAACGCCATCAACGAGCAGATTGCCGCCAACGCGAAGCAGTAAAGAGCATGTTCTCAAAAAAGAGCGGCGTTTGGCCGCTCTTTTTTAATCCGAAAGAAAAAGAAGAGGTGAGTGATATGCGCGCTATTGAGCTCTCTCCGCGGCTTCAGACGGTGGCTGACCTGGTGCCGTCCGGAGTGTGTTTCGTGGATGTGGGGACCGACCACGCCTATCTGCCTGCCGCCCTGATCCAGCGGGGGGTGATCGCGCGGGCCGTCGCCTCTGATCTCCGCCGCGGACCGCTGGACCGGGCCCGGAAAACTGCGGAGCGGTACGGTGTCACGGAGCGGATGTCCTTCCGGCTCTGTGACGGACTGAGCGGGATAAAGCCGGAGGAGGCGGAGTATATCGCCATTGCCGGTATGGGGGGAGAGACCATCTCTGCCATTCTGGCTGCCGCGCCCTGGACCAAGCTGGGGGACAGGCGGCTGATCCTCCAGCCCATGAGCGCGCTGCCCGAGCTGCGTTCCTGGCTTCAGCGGGCGGGTTACCGGATCATCCGGGAGCGCCTGTGCCGGGAGGGGAGGACCATCTATACCATCATGCTGGCCGCGCCGGGGGAGATGCCCCCCCTGACGCCGGCGGAGTGCTGGGCAGGCCGGCAGGAGGCCGGGCGGCAGGACCCGCTGCGGGGCGAGCTGCTGGCCGACCTGCTCCGCCGGGTGGAGCGGGCGCTGGCCGGGATCAGCCATTCCACCCGCCCGGAGGATATTCCGTGGCGAAATGAACTGGAACAGGTCCGAACGGGCCTGATCGAGATGCAGAAGGAGTTGGAAGCATGACCACAGTCAATGATATCGTCCGCTATCTGGACGGAGTGGCCCCCTTTTCCATGCAGATGGACTTTGACAACGCCGGATTTCTGGTGGGCCGGGGTGAGCGCCCGGTCAGCCGGGTGCTCATTGCCCTGGACATCACCGAGGAGGTGGTAGAGGAGGCGGCGGCGCTGGGCGCCGAGCTCATTGTGTCCCACCACCCGGTGATTTTCCATCCTGCCCGCAGTATCACCGACGCTGACCCCGTGGGCCGGGTGCTGCTGGCGCTCACGGAGCGTAAGATCGCCGCCGTCTGTGCCCACACCAATCTGGACGCGGTGGCCGGCGGCGTGAACGATGCTCTGGCCCAGCGGCTGGGCCTGACGCAGATCGAGCAGCTCTGCCAGGCAGGGACCGATTCCATCGGCCGGCCCTACGGCATTGGCCGCGTGGGCATGCGGGAGGGAATCGCCGAGTATCTGCCCGCCTTTGCCCGGTATGTGAAGGAGGCCTTGGGCGCCAACGGCCTGCGCTATATGGACGCCCGCCGGCCGGTGCGCCGGGTGGCCGTGGGCGGCGGCGCCTGCGGCGATATGCTGGCCGACGCTTTCCAAATGGGCTGCGATACCTTTGTGACCTCGGATGTGAAGTATAACGTGTTCCTGGATGCCAAGGCAATGGGCGTGAACCTGATCGACGCCGGACACTACCCCACGGAGAACGTGGTCTGCCCTGTGCTGGAGAAGTGGCTGCGCAGCGGCTTCCCGGGGCTGGAGATCGTGCAGACAAAAGAGCACAAAGAGGTCTTTTCCTATCTGTAAATGGCGTTTTAGGGGTTGCAAAGCCATATTCCCTGTGCTAAACTATTTAAGTTGATTTTTTACGTATCGCCCCCGGGGGGCGGAGCCATAGAATCTTGAGAAGGGAACGATAGTATGTCCGGACACTCCAAGTGGCACAATATTCAGAAAACCAAAGGCGCGGCCGACGCCAAGCGCTCTCAGATCTTTACCAAGATCGCCCGTGAGATGATCGTGGCGGTTAAGCAGGGCGGCAGCGGCGACCCCGCCAACAACTCCCGCCTGGCCACTGTCATTGCCAAGGCCAAGGCCGCCAATATGCCCAACGATAACATCAAGCGTACCATTGACCGGGCCCTGGGCGCCGGCAGCACGGACAGCTTTGAGAATGTGGTCTACGAGGGCTACGGCCCCAACGGCGTGGCCGTTATCGTGGAGGCTCTGACCGACAACCGCCAGCGCACCGCCCCTGAGGTCCGTCACCTGCTGGACAAGTACGGCAAGGGCCTGGGCGCCACCGGATGCGTGTCCTGGTCCTTTGACCGGAAGGGCGTCATCGTCATCGACGGTGAAGATCT
The DNA here is from genome assembly GCA_022772585.1 of Clostridiales bacterium. Classification (GTDB taxonomy): domain Bacteria; phylum Bacillota; class Clostridia; order Oscillospirales; family Oscillospiraceae; genus Pseudoflavonifractor_A. Next base: position 288 of record JALEZN010000047.1, on the reverse strand, counting down.
GGACGAGGATACCATGATGATGGATGCTCTGGACTGCGGTGCTGACGATATGCAGGCTGAGGACGATGTGTTCGAAGTCTATACCGATCCCGACGCTTTCGGTGAGGTGCTGGCCAAGCTGGAGGAGAAGGGCTATTCTTTCCTGGAGGCCTCTGTACAGATGGTGCCTCAGAATTATGTCCAGCTCACCGACGAGGGCGACATCAAGAATATGGAGAAGCTCATCGACCTGCTGGAGGAGAACGATGACGTACAGAACGTCTACCACAACTGGGAGCAGGACTGATT
>JALEZN010000013.1 GCA_022772585.1 Clostridiales bacterium | reverse complement strand
GGGCCGGGCAAGGCTCAAGGAGCTGGCCGCGGAACGGCGTCAGGCAAAGGCAATGCTGGATACCATGGAGATCTTCAATGACGGCTTCGGCGAGCAGCTGCACAACGTTCTGGTCACAAGAGAGATCATCGAGCCCGAGGTGGCGGCGCTTGCCGCACAGAATGCCACACAGGAGAACATCGACGCCATCCGGAAGATCGTGGAGGAGACCGCACAGCTGACGGAAAAAGGCGAGAGCATGGCGGCCACCGATGCTCCCTTTCACATTGAGATCGCCAAAGCGTCCGGAAATCCCGTGCTTGAGGCCGTGATGAAAATGATCCGCACGGACCGGGATTACTCTCCGGAGATCGAGAGCATCATCAACGCCTCTTCACTGAATAACCCCAGCGACCATATGAGCATCTACAAGGCCATCGCGGAGCATGACGCGGAAAAGGCCAGACAGATCATGAAACAGCACATCCACAATCTCATCGTGAAAAGCAGCCGCTATCAAGGAACGAAATAAGCTCAGCACACCCGGAGATATCCCCTGATACGCCATTTATGAACTTATCATACGCCCGCCGGACCTCTGTTTCCGGCGGGCGTATTTTCTTTTCCGCTGGCCGGATCTCCGGGTATGGCTGAACACGGTGTCCTGTTCATACCTGCGCCGGGCCTCATGCAATTCACATTTACGAATCCAATTCTTTCTTTTGTACAAAAACGATTCCCTCCGATTTGTGGCATTGGGAGAATCCTTTCGGCGCGTATTGACACAGGGGATATATGGTGATACTTTAATGGCGGATTCGGAAAACAGATATATTGATTCATATATGTGAATTTTAAAGGAGGAAGGTCTATGGCAGTCAAATCAGCGGAACGGGTGCTGGATATCTTTGAGCACCTCTCCACCCGCCCGGACGGACTCACCGCAAAAGAACTCAGCGAACAGCTGGGCTGGGCCGGCAGCAGCACCTTTGAGCTGCTCAAGACCCTGAGCGAACGGGAGTACCTGTCCATGGACGCCGGCCGGCGCTACACTCTGGGGCCCCGGCTCATCAACCTTGGCATGAGCGCCGCAGCTATGCTGGACATCAACAAGATCGCCGCCCCCACCCTCCGCAAAACCATGGAGCTGCTGGGTGAGACCGTGTTCCTGGCTGTGCTTTCCGGAGACGAGGTGGTCTATGTGGCCAAGGCCAACAGCAGCAAGACCATCACCACCAATGCCAGCGTGGGCAGCCGGAAGCCGGTGTACTGCACCGGCCTGGGCAAGGCCTTTCTGGCCTTTATGGACGGCGCCAAATGCGACGTCATCCTGGACCGGCTCACATTTGAACCCTTCACCCCCACCACGGTGCGCAGCAAGGAGGAGCTCTCCCGGCAGCTGACCCAGTTCCGCAACCAGGGCTACACCGTGGATAACGGCGAGATCGAGGAGGGTCTGTGGTGTGTGGGCGTGCCCATCTTCGATGCCGACGGCCGGGTCATTGCCGCCATGAGCGTCTCGGGCCCCAAGGTCCGGATGCTTCCCAAGCGGGAGCTGATCGTAAAGACCATGCTGGAAGCGTCCCGCTCCATCTCCCGCCGGTGCGGATACCGTTGTTCCGAATAACCGTATCCTGACAGCAAAGCGATCCCAAAAAACAAACTGGAGGTAAAAGCATGAAGAAACTCTGCGGCGTCAATCCGCCTGTGGTCACCATCTTCGGGCCCGACGGCAAGCCGGATATGGACGCCAACCGCAAACTGGCCGACTTTCTCATCGGGCACGGTGTGGATGGCCTGGCCTATCTGGGCACCAGCGGTGAATTCAGTCTGCTGACCCTGGAGGAAAAAAAGCAGTTCATCCGGGAGATGACCGCCTATGTGGACCACCGGGTCAACGTCATCGCCGGCGTGGGCGACACCTGTCTGGACTCGGTTCGGGAGATGATGGCCGCCGCCGAGGAAGCCGGTGCGGACGGACTGCTCCTCATCAACCCCTACTTCAGTGTCTACGCCGAGGAGATGGTGGAGGCCTATTTCGACGCGGCCGCCCAGTCCACCAGCCTGCCCATCATCATCTACAACTTCCCCGACCTGACCGGCTTTGACTTCCGTTCCTCCCTGGTCAAGCGTCTGGTCAGCAAGCACAGCAACATCGCTGGCATCAAGGAAACCGTTTCCGATCCCGAACATATCCGGGACATGCTCACTGTCAAGGAGATCGCCCCCGGCTTCAGCGTTTTTGTGGCCTATGAAAATCAGGCCATGACCACCCTGCCTCTGGGCATCGACGGCTTCATCAATGCCACCGTCAATTTTGCGCCCGAGTTCACGGTGGAGACCTACCGGGCCTTCCGGTCCGGCGACATGTCGGGCGCCGTGGCCGGGGCTAAAAAGATGAACCTGGCCATGAATGTCTACGCCTGCAGCTCCCCCCTGTACCTGGCCTGCAAGGAGGCCGTGTACCAGCGAGTCCTGGGAGAGGACGGCCACGCCGAACGCCTCCCCGCCATGTCCCTCAGCGCCGGAGCCAAGGCCAAGGTGGCCGCCGCCCTGAAGGAACTGGGCCTGTAACGGAATCCACGCTCCGCCGAACGCAGCGCGGAGCAAGCTGAATATCAATTTTATTTAATGGAGGTAATCAATATGGGACTGATGGGCAGAAAGATCAAAGCCATCCGCGCGTATGTGGTGGAGGGCGGCGGCGCCGACTACCATGACCAGAGCGCCGAGCACTGGATCGTCAAGCAGATCGCCACCCCCATGAGCATCTATCCCGAGTACAAGGCCACCCGCACCAGCTTCGGCATCAACGCGCTCAAGACCCTGGTGGTAGAGGTGGAGGCCGATAACGGCGTCACCGGCTTCGGCATCACCACCGGCGGCTATCCCGCCGCCTGGCTGGTCATGAACCATCTGGACCGCTTTGTGGTGGGCAAGGACGCCAACAGCATCGAGATGATCTGGGACCAGATGTACCGCGCTTCCCTGTACTACGGCCGCAAGGGTATCGTGATGAATGCCATCTCCGCCATCGACCTGGCTCTGTGGGACCTGCTGGGCCGCCTGCGTGAGGAGCCTGTCTACGCCATGCTGGGCGGCAAGGTCCGCGAGGAGCTGACCTTCTACGCCACCGGCCCCCGCCCCGACCTGGCCAAGAAGATGGGCTTCGTCGGCGGCAAGATCCCCCTGGTCTACGGCCAGGCCGACGGCAACGAGGGCCTGCGCAAGAACATCGAGACCCTGAAGACCATGCGTGAGCGGGTAGGCGATGACTTCCTGCTGATGTGGGACTGCTGGATGTCTCTGGACCTGCCCTACGCCAAGAAGCTGATGATGGAGTCTGCCGAGTACGGCCTGCAGTGGATGGAGGAGTGCTTCAATCCCGACGACTACTGGTCCTACCGCGACCTGAAAAAGTGCGCCCCCCAGAAGATGTGGGTCACCGGCGGCGAGCATGAGGCCAGCCGTTACGGCTTCCGCGCCCTCATCGAGGAGTGCGACCTGGATGTGATCCAGCCTGATGTGGGCTGGTGCGGCGGCCTGACCGAGCTGATCAAGATCGGCAACCTGGCCGACGCTCACGGCAAGATGGTCATCCCCCACGGCAGCGGCGTGTACAGCTACCACTATGTCACCACCAAGGTCAACTCCCCCATCACCGAGTGCCTGATGATGGCTCCCGAGGCCGACCGCGTGGTGCCCCAGTACTACCCCCTCATCCAGGACGAGCCCATGCCTGTCAACGGCAAGCTGAAGGTCTCCGACAAGCCCGGCTTCGGCGTAGAGCTGAACAAGGACAAGACCCTCATCGAGGTCAAAAAGGGCACCCGCCTGTAATCGCTTCCTCCCTCCTCTTTTTCTTCCCTGCCGGAATAAAAAAGGGATGATAAGAGCTGCCACTCTTATCATCCCGCTCCGGCAAACCCGCCGCATTCACATGCGTGTTCATTCACCGCAGACTAGTTTTAGTATAACAACTGCCGCTCGAAAAAACAACTCGGAAAAAGAAATAGAATCGGAGCTGTTTTTACTTACAAATTATAGAAATCAGCCGACAAATATTAAAAAAATTCATACGAAGGAGTACGGACCATGTCTACCACGTTTCTTCTTGCATGCCTGGTGATCGCCATCGTACTCATCCTGGTGGTCATTATCAAGTTCAAGATCAACCCCGCCATCGCTCTGGTCCTGGGCGCCCTGCTGCTGGGCGTGCTGGCCAAAATCCCCGTGATCGACACCGTGAACGCCATCAACTCCGGTTTCGGCAACATGCTGGGCAGCATCGGCTTCCCCATCGGCTTCGGTATCATCCTGGGCCAGCTGGTCAGTGACTGCGGCGGCGCCAACGTCATTGCCCAGCGTCTGGTCAGGCTGTTCCCCGCCTCCAAGGCGATTTATGCCGTGGCCATTGCCGCCTTCGTCCTGTCCATCCCTGTGTTCTTTGACGTCACCTTCGTTATCCTCATCCCCATCGGCGTGGCCCTGATGAAGCAGATCAACAAGGGCATCGCCTACATCGTGGGCGCCATTGCCATCGGCGCCGGCGTGGCTCACACCCTGGTACCCCCTACTCCCAACCCCCTGGCCGCCGCCGACATCTTCGGTTTTGACCTGGGCATCATGATCGCCGGCGGCACCATCATCGGCCTGTGCATGGTCCTGGTGGCTGTCACCGTCTATTGCAAGGTGCTTGACCGCGGCCTGTGGAAGACCGACACGGACGAGAGCGGTGCCGGTCTCCAGCTCTCCGACACCACTATGCCCGAGAACGCACCCTCCGTGGGCGTGGCCCTGATCCCTGTGCTGCTCCCCGTGGTCCTCATCCTCATCAACACCGTGGCCGACACCATGCTGGAGACCACTCCCGTCCTCATCACCTTCCTTGGCACCAAGACCATCGCCCTGCTGGCCGGCGCCCTGTCCGCCTATGTCATCGCCGTGCGCACCCTGGGCAGCAAGGGCGCTCAGGCCTCCGCCGAGGAATCCCTGAAGTCTGCCGGCATCGTCTTTCTCATCACCGGCGCAGGCGGCTCCTTCGCCCAGGTCATCTCCGCCTCCGGTGTCAACAACGCCATTGTGGAAATGGTCTCCAGTGTCCCCGGCGGCGTGGCCGGCGCCCTGCTGGTGGCCTATTTCCTGGGCCTGGCCATGCGCCAGATCACCGGCTCGGGCACTGTGGCTTCCCTGACCACCATGACCATCATGGCCAGTGTTTCTTCCACCATCGGCTGCCATCCCCTGTTTCTGGCCCTGGCCTGCCTGGACGGAGCCCTCTTCGGCGCCACCATCAACGACAGCGGTTTCTGGATCGTCACCAACATGTGCGGCCTGAACCTGACCGGCGGCGTCAAGACCTATACCCTGGGCCAGGCCATTGCGTCCGTCATCGGCATCATCATTATTATCCCCGCGGCCCTGCTCACCTCCATGTTCCTGTAAGCTTTGAGTTCAGAAAGGAGAATTTCCCATGGTCAATCGCATGATCCTCAATGAGACTTCCTATCACGGCAAGGGTGCCGTGGCCGAGATCCTCACCGAAATCGCCAAGCGCGGCTTCTGCAAGGCTTTCGTCTGCTGCGATCCCGATCTGGTAAAGTTCGGCGTTTCCGCCAAGGTCACCTCTCTTCTGGAGCAGGCCGGTTTCCCCTATGAGCTCTACTCCAACATCAAGCCCAACCCCACCATTGAGAACGTCCAGACCGGTGTGGCCGCCATGAAGGCCTCCGGCGCTGACTGCATCATCGCCATCGGCGGCGGCTCCTCTATGGACACCGCCAAAGCCGTGGGCATCATCACCGCCAATCCCGAGTTCGCCGACGTCCGCAGCCTGGAGGGCACAGCTCCCACCAGGAATCCCTCCGTGCCCATCCTGGCCGTTCCCACTACCGCCGGCACCGCCGCCGAGGTCACCATCAACTACGTCATCACCGACGTGGAAAAGCAGCGCAAGTTTGTCTGCGTGGATCCCCACGACATCACCGTGGTGGCCTTCGTGGATCCCGACATGATGTCCACCATGCCCAAGGGACTCACTGCCGCCACCGGTATGGATGCTCTGACCCACGCCATCGAGGGCTACATTACCAAGGGTGCCTGGGAGATGGCTGACATGCTCAACCTGAAGGCCGTGGAGCTCATCTCCAAGCACCTGCGCGGCGCCGTGGCCAACGAGCCCGCCGGCCGCGAGGGCATGGCGCTGGGCCAGTATCTCACCGGCATGGGCTTCTCCAACGTGGGTCTGGGCATCGTGCACTCCATGGCTCATGCCCTGGGCGCCATGTATGACACCCCCCACGGCGTGGCCAATGCCATCCTGCTCCCCACCATCATGGAGTACAACGCTGACGCCACCGGCGAGAAGTACCGCGACATCGCCCGGGCCATGGGCGTCCCGGGTGTGGACGCCATGAGCCAGGCCGAGTACCGTAAGGCCGCGGTGGACGCCGTGAAGCAGCTCTCCGCGGACGTGGGCATCCCTGCCGACCTGAAGCAGATCGTCAAGGATTCCGACGTGCCCTTCCTGGCTGAGTCCGCTTTCGCGGACGCCTGCCGTCCCGGCAACCCTAAGGACACCTGCGTGGAGGACATCATGGCCCTCTACCGCAAGCTCCTGTAAGATCGCACAAGCCTTATTCAGCAGCGCCTGTTTTTAAAAAAGCGCTGGAGGCGCCGTGGGAATCTCTGTCCACGGCGCCTCCGGCGCTTTTTTCATACTGATTTCAAATAAAATGCTTTATTTGAAATTCCGCGTGCTGCGCACGCTCGTGCCGCACATGGGGAGCAGGATGTGCTCCGGAATGCGCCCCAACTGCTCATAAACCTCGTAAATATAGGTCTTTGTGCCCTCATAGAAGAAGGGATTGTACACATGGCTGGTGTAATAAAGCCCTTCCTGCGCCGGCCTCTCTGCTCACACAGATATCTCCTGCAGCAGAGTCCGGTCAATCGCGAGGATCTGCGCTGGGGTGCCGGATCGGCCCGCAGGACTTTGAGGCCCCTCAGCCGCCTGGCCAGATATTGGGCATTTTCCCGGTCCTCCGCCAGACGTTCCACATTGTTCTCCAACGCATAAATACCGCAGGCGGCCGCAACGCCGGTCTGCCGCATGGTGCCGTCCAGCAGCTTTCTCCACTCTACGGCCCGGCTGATAAACGCTTTATTGCCACAGCGCAAAGATCCGATAGGCGCACCCAGCCCCTTGGAGATGCAGAACATGACCGAGTCACAGTTCTCCGTGATCTTCTTCGGGGAAATGCCCAAGGCCTCGGCCGCGTTGAACAGCCGCGCGCCGTCCAGATCGGGCTCCCCCTTTTGGTCGGTCTGATAAAAGGCCGGTACCATGCGGAAGCCCTCTTCCTGAAAGCAGATTTTCTCCACCTCCAGAATGTGCTGCCGCTTCTCCAGTACTGTATTGCCGGTACCATGTTCGAAAAAACACCGCGGCCGGGGGTCTGAAAAACCTCCCGGCCGCAGTGTCTGTGTTTCTTGTCGGATGAAATTGAGATTTACATGTCCGCTCAGCTCTGAGCCGAGGGGGAGCTCTCCGCGCCCTGCAGGGTGTTGGTGGCATCCTCCACCGCCCGCTCGCTCATCTTTTCCAGATACTTCTGGTAGAAGCCGCCCAGCTCCATATCGGTCAGGGTGCCGCGGCGCTCCACCTCCATGCCGTCCTGATACTCATTCACCAGGCTCACCACATAGTTCTGGAGGAGCTCATCCTTCTCTTCGGGATACTGCTCCAATCCCTCCTCCAGGGACTTGCCAAGAATGATATACAGACCGTTGTCGGTCTCCACGATATCGCTGACCTCGCCGGGCTGCAGCGCGCCGGCCGCTTCCTCAAACACGTCGGGCATGGTCCCCGGCGCATAGAAGTATCCCACCTGCTCCTCACTTCTGGCCTCCTCGCTGTGCTCGCCGGCCAGCTGGACAAACAGTTCCTCCTTGTCGCCGCCGGCATTCAGCTGGGCAAGCAGGTCCTCAGCGGTCTGGCGCTTGGCGGCCTTTTCCTCGTCGCTCAGGCTGCTGCCGGTGAAGAGGACAATGTAATCGGTATAGCGCAGGTACTCTCCATAGTTCTCCGCAGGCAGATAGAGGTCACTGCCCTCCTGACCGGCCTGCTCCATCAGTCCGTCCAGCAGACTGGTAGCCGCCATGACCCGCTCCAGATTATCCCGGCTCAGACCGGTCTCCTCAAGATAATCCTCGAACGCCTCTTCGCCGCCCAGGGAATCCACCATGTTCAGCCGCTCTTCCTCAATGGCAGCCTTGTCCTCTTCCGTCAGCTCCACGCCGTACTTTTTGGCCATGTTCTCGATGGCGGCATAGAAGAACACAGTATCCTCCACCATGGACTTTGCGTACTCATTCAGCGTCATCTTGGAGGAGGGGAATTCCGCGTTCCAGTCGATCTCTCCGTCGTCCCCAAAGATCTCCTCATACATACCGTAATAGTCGTGGTACATCTTGAGCTGATATTCCAGGGCGCTGCAATTGAAAGCCGCCCAGTAGCAGTACAACTCCGCAGGGATCTCATTGCCGTCCAGCACCAGTACGGTCTCCTCCGGATCCACTCCGGTGATCTCATAATAGACGCCGGAAGGCTCCTCTCCGGTGGGCTTGCCGCTGCAAGCGGTCAGCAGCATGGCGACAGCCATCGTCAGTGCAATGATTTTTCTTTTCATATCAAATCTCCTTGTGATCCTCGTTCTCCCCGCGCAGCTGTGCGAGGCGGGTCCTATGGAACATATCAGTCTCTCAGGCGCCGTGGTCCGGCCGCCCTGTTTTTTGTCTTCTTTGGTCGTGGAACGCGCTGCGGCCCAGGTAAAAGACCATGGCCGTCAGCGCAAGAGCGCCCCATGCGATCTCCTTTCGATATGCGTATCTGTAATAAACGCCGCCCTCCCCCGGCTGCGGCAGAGGGACAGGGTCGATGGGCAGCCCATAGGCGGAGGCCAGGCTTTTCAGGTTCAGCAGGTGGATTACCGGCGTTCCCTCCGCCAGAAAGAGCTGGACCAGACCGGTGGAGTGGTCGTTCTCCGGCAGCGCGGTCAGTATCCCGCCGTCACTGTACACGATCACCTTGCTGTTGCCGAAGGAGACGTCGTTGCCGCCCACATTGATGAAGCAGCGGATATCGCCGTAATCCCGGTAGATCTGATACCGCAGACGGATGTTCTCCAGCAGGTCCTCCTCATAGAAAAAGGAGTACCCATATCCGGTCAGCCGCTCCTTGATGGCTTCCACCGTCTCCGGCGCCATATCACCGCCCACGTCCTTCAGTCCTCCGATGGAGAAATAATCGCTCTTGTGGAACAAAAGCCCTTTCTCGATGAGGTCGTGCTCCATATCCAGGTAGGTCAGCTCCGGATCGTTGGCGCCGTGGGTGGAGGAACCGAAGGAGCTGATCAGCAGGGGGTCCAGCTCCATCACCTCCACCGCACACATGACCGCGATGTTCAGCGCCGGGAAGGAGCCGGAGCAGTTGACCGCCACCTTGTCCCCCGGTTTCAGGCCCAGCTCGTGGAACATATCCACCACCATAGCCGCCATATTGGGGTTGGTGGAGGTCCGCTTGGCCTCCAGGTTGCCCAGTGTGGTAGTGATGGCGGAATAGTCCTGCCCGATCACACCGGTATCGTTGATGTCGTTCACGCTGCTGATGGGGACACCCTTCTCCCCTTTCAGCCGCCGGATCTCCTCCAGGCAGGCCCGGGTCATTTCCGAGGCTCTCAGCTTCTGCTCATAGTCCCCGGCGGGGACCGTAGTCCTGGTCGCGTTCAGGAGCAGCCAGCACAGAGCCAGGATCCCGGCAGAGAGCAGCATCACTGCCGTTTTTGTTATTTTTATCCGTTTCATCCGCATTGCTCAAGTCAGGATCATCTGGACCATTTTGATGATCAGTACCACTACAGCCAGTGCACACAGGGTCTTGACGCAGCCCTGTTTTTCCATCTGTCCGCCCAGAATGCCGGGCACGAGGTAACCGATGGTCATGGACAGGTTGTAGAACATATAGGAATTGCCAAAATAGAGGTAGGTGAACAGGGCCTTTTCCAAAAGGCCAATGATGATATACAGCGCGAATTTCCGCCGTCCGTACAGAATGGTGAAATTCCCGATCAGCTTTACCGCGCCCACAGCGATGAGCGCCGAGAGCAGCGTGGCCAGGATCTTCACCGGCTCTTCCAGATACAGTGCGAAGTAGAAGGGCACTACGATCCCGCCGGGCACCAGCTGCGTCACCTCTGTGAAAATCAGCGTGACCAGGAGCGAGAGGATCGCCAATTCGTTCATGATATCTCCCCGCTTTCCAAATGTGCGATCATCTCATAGGCCTGGCCCTTGATGTTTCCGATGCCCGCAATGAGCGGCGTATCCGCTTTGTCCAGGGCGGAACGCCAACTGGCCGCTGTCTCCACATGCTCCACCCCGGAGCGCCGGAGCAGCAGCCGGGCAAAATGCCGTCCCTCCCCCATCACGATCACCTTACGGCAGGGTACATGGGGAAAGAAACAGCGGATGAAGAGCAGCAGCCGGTCCGGCCGGTCTGTCCGGTGGCTGTAGATCAGCGTCAGGTCCTCCCGGTCCGGGAATTGCTCCCGCAGGAGCATCAGTGAGGATTCCGGATCGTTGGCGGAAAAGAGATCCAGAAACTGCCGCTTCCCCAGCGGATAACACTTGCAGGCGCCAAAGTCCTCGTGATAGCGCTCCGCCGCCTCCGGAAAACGGTCCGGGGATATCCCCAGCCGCGCTCCGATGGCGCAGGCAATGGCCCGGTCCTCATCTCCGGCACTGTCCCCGGCCCGGCAGAGCACGGCCTCAGTACCCAGGGCCCGGCATTTTTCCGCAAAGAAGGGGAAAAACCGCTCATCGCCTGTGAACAGAACCCCGCCCCGAGGAATGGTGCCGCTCAGGCTTTCCGCGATCTCCTCCAGGCTCTCCCCCATCTCAAAGATGTGGTCATAGCGCACATTGGTGATCACATTCCAGTCGCCCTGCACGATCTTTTCCTGGGCCACCCGCTGAAGCTCCGGCGCCACCGCCATACATTCCAGGATCAGGATCTCCGCCCCCTCCCGGTATGCCTTCCGGATCATGGAGAGCTGTTCGATGATATTGGCCGCTCCCGGCCGCCGGATGGGATGCTCCACCCCGGCGGTGTCGATATACAGCGGAGCAGTCCCTGTAGTCTTGGTGAACACCTTGAATCCGGCCTGACGGAGGTGGGCGTCGATCAGACGGCAGGTCGTTGTCTTGCCCCGGATACCATTGACATGGATGACATGCTGAAAGGAACGCAGCGCCCGCCGGTTGGCATAAGCCTCATAAAGCAGCCAGGCAAGATATCCCGCCAGCAGGATCAGTGAAAAAACAAGCATAGCTCTCCCCTATGTCTCAAACCCCCGAAAAGCCCTTCGCCGCCAGACGAAGGGCTTTTCGGACATTCTTCAGATAGAGTCTGGATCAGTCGTAGTACACCCGGTCGGCAGAGGCCGTGGACGGATCATGATAATAACCGGCCAGTCCATTCTGCATCATCTCTTCATAGGTAGGGATGTTCTCGATCAGGATGGTCTGATCAGGATGGACGGTGTTGTTGACCTCCATGATGGTGGTGGCGGTGGTCACATGGCGGGCCACGCGCTTGTCGATGGGCCAGCCGCTTTCATCAATGGGAGCGTAGAGCAGCTTATGCTCGCCGGCCTTGATGACAAAGACGTCCTTGCCGCTCATCAGCAGCTCCTCGTCGGTGATGCCGCGGATGCGGTCCAGCATAGGCTCGGCCACTTCCACCAGATAGGAGGCCGCGTCGGTGTGGTCGCCCACCTCACGATGGCTCAGACCGTGAAGGGCTGCAGGAGAGAACTCCATGCCGATGGGCACATCGAAGGTCTGGGAGGTCAGCATCATGGAAACCATGGCGGCCACGGACTGGCCCTTCTCATGGACCACGATGGTGTTCTCCACGGTGTACTCCAGCTCGGCCTCGTGGAAGTCCAGGGTCATGTCCACACCCTCGGCCTTGATGAGCTCGGTAACGGCATAGTTGGTCCGCTCAGTCAGCAGGCCGTCCTTCTTGCCGGGCCAGTTACGGTTGGTATTGCGGATATCCACATTGGCCAGCGTCTGTCCGCTGGGATAGTGGATGTAGACCTCGGGGTCAGGCCAGGAATCCAGCGGGCTGGCGTGACGGTCGCCGTACCTCCACACCTTGGTGCCCCAGTCGGTCTGGTAGGTAAAGAAACGGGGATAGGCCTCGCCCACGCGGGTAACGGTGGAGCCGCTGTTGTTCTCGCGGTCAATGACGATGACCTTGCCCTGATTGACCTTCAGGTTCTCCACCAGCAGGTTGGCCGCCATGACGCCGGCGGGCTCCTCAGCGTGGGTGCCGCCCCAGATCAGCATGCAGCCGCCGTCCACGCCGCTGTCAAAAATGTAGACGTTGCAGTCATTCACAGTGCCCTTGACCACATCGCTGTAGTCGCTGAGCTTCTTGACCTCGGTGATGTACTCGCTGACCACCACCGGCTCCTTATAATTACGGTGTTCCCAGAACAGATAGCCGGCGACACCCACGCAGAACGCGAGAATGATGACGCTGATGGCCTTTACCGTATCGATATTCAGCTTCTTCAACTGTATCCCTCCCCCTTTATTTCAAGCGCAGCAGCCGCAGTACGAAGGGGACCATGATAATGCAATACACCAATGCGTTCTGAACGTTCTTGGTCCGGATAAACGCACGGACAATCGCAATCAGGAAGAAAAGCGCGGTGGCATAGGTAAGGACCGTGAAAATGGCATTGATGATGACCAGAATATCCATACTTTACACCCCCAGCAGATTGCCCAGTTGGTTGTTGAAGATCATGGCCACCGTGCACAGCGCCAGGATGAACAGCATGGGGACCAGGGCGGCCTTCAGGAAGCCCTTATAGTAGTTCCCCTTGTAGTCCAGCTGCATGACGGCGGCACGGCCCACCACGGCGGTGGGGGGCAGGCAGTCGCCCACGGGCCACATGACGGACCAGGCAGCCAGCGCGATGACGGCGTTGTAGCCCTTCATGTTGAACAGCATGATCAGGGGCACGCCCAGCAGAGGCGCCACCGCGTACTGCAGGACGCCCTCCGCCACAGGCAGAATGAGCCACAGGGCAGCAAACAGCAGGCCGATGGGCAGGATAACCACGCCCAGAGAGATCAGGCCGCGGGCGCCGGTCAGGGTCAGGACCTGGTTGAGGATGCCGACCACGACCATGATGCCCACCAGTTCCTTCAGGTTGACCACGGTAGTCACGGCCACTTCCATGACGTTGACCTTCTTGGGGGCGCACAGAAGCACAGCGGCGGCGCTGAGCATGAAGATCATGGGCAGGCCGATGACGGGCCAGTAGGCGGGGATCACCCGGGCGCCCAGGATCAGGACCAGCATCACGATGAATGGGATGAACGCCCGCAGGGCATTCCAGCCGTTGGGGGCCTCAGGCAGGGTAGAGAGCACCTCGTCCACGGGAGCATCGCTCTTGGTGCCGCGGGTCAGGTAGAAGGTGGCAAACAGCGCACCGGCGATGGACAGCAGGGCCAGCGGGGCGGTGAAGCCCACATAGGGCATGTTGGCGCCGGCGGCGGCCATCATGGTCCACAGGTTGATGGGCGGGCAGGCGGCGCTCATGGCGGCCAGCAGGAACACCAGCGCCACGCGGCGGTCCTCCTTCACGCCCATGGCGGCCAGGACGCTGCCCACCAGGCCGCCCACCGTCAGGACGGTGGTAGCGCCCGATCCGGTAACGGCACCGGGCACCATCATGACCACCAGGAGGAGCAGCAGGCACAGCACGCGGCGCTTATAGAACCGGCCCACGATCTGGCGGACCAGGTAGCTGACGCCGCCGGTCTCCTTATACAGGGTCATGAAGAAGGTGGCGGTCAGGAAGGTCATGCATACGTCGAAATAGTTGAAGGTGCCCTCCACCAGATGACGGATGATCTCCGTGAACGGAAGGGCGGAACGCTCATCAACGCCCATCGGGAGAATAAGGTGGGCTACCAGAGCGCCCAGCGCGGCCAGCAGCAGCGTAATCTCGGTGTTGGCCTTCATCTTCTTTGCCACGGCGAAGACGACCACGATAACGGCGATGACCGCTAAGGAGTGCTGGAACATAGTCACAAGATTACCTCCTCAGGAAGGACCGCGGGGTGTCACAACACGCCCGCGGTCCTGAACAAGAATCGCGGGATAGTTTATTCCGCGGCCATGTACTCGCTCATGCCAAGGGCATCCTTGGCAGTAATGATGGGGATATTGTGCTCCTTGGCATAGTTGGAGAACAGGCCGTCACTGTCGCTCTCCTCCACCACCATGATGACGTCGGCCAGAGGCATGATGGCATCAATGGAAGCCTGGTCGTTGGCGTCGGTACGGCGGGACATGCCCTCCACATGGGCGCAGACAATGGTCATGCCGGCGTCCTTAGCGGCCTGGATCAGGGCGGTGCAGCGGTCGATCTCGTCGTTGACATCGGTGCCGGCAGCGCCCATACCCTTGCCGCTGGTACCGGTGGTGACGATCAGGGTCTTGGCGTCGCCAGCGGAGAAATTATCCACAGACAGGGTGTGATCGTCAGTGGAGGTGGCGCCGATCTGGCCGGCCACCATGTGCAGCATGACGGAGCCGGTGCTCTGTCCGCAGGTGGTCATCAGGAAGGGGCCATGGATCTTGCCGTCAAACTCAGCGCTGCCGCCGGAAGGGGCGGCGGGGGTGCTGGCAGCGGGGGCGCTGGCAGCGGGGGCGGAAGCCTCAGGAGCCTTGGAGGCGGGAGCGTTGGAACCGCTTCCGCCGCAGGCGGCCAGAGACATGACCATGCCCAGGGCCAGCAGGGACGAAATCAGCTTTTTGCTATTCTTCATGACATAAATCTCCTCATAGATCATAGGGATAGCCCGGTCTCCCCGCCGCGGCGCGGCGGGGAGACCGGGGCCTGGTTTGGATCAGCGATGGGATTCTTCCTGCGATCGATCAGTTCTTCTTTTTCTTCTGCAGGATGACAACCACGACGATGGCAGCGGCGATCACGCAGATGGAGCCGATGACCAGAGCGGTGGAATTGCTGGAGGTGGTGTTCACAGGAGCCTCAGAGGGAGTGCTGGGAGCGGTGCTGGGAGCAGGCTCCTCAGAGGCGGCGGGCTCCTCGGAAGGCGCAGGCTCCTCGCCGTTCAGCTTGGCCTTGTCGGCGATGCTGGTGGAACCGAAGCCAACCTCTTCCAGCCAGTCAGCGGGATAACCCAGAGTGGTGGAAGAACCGTCCTCTTCGATATGGATGCCGTCATAGTAGGTGCCGACCAGCTGCCAGGCAAAGGCCCACCACTCGTCGTTCAGCTCATTCAGATTGGTGTTCACGTACTCAGTCAGGTAAGCGCGGGCGGCATCGGAACCGGAGGTGTTGTACAGCTCCAGAGCCTTGGCGTCCACGTCGGCCTGCTCGGCAAAGTACTCGGCCTCGATGGCGGCCTTCTTCTCACGGATGACGGGGTACATGGCGTCCCAGTTCAGCTGAGCATAGTTGCCGATGAAGTTGAAGGCCCACCAGGCGCAGCTCTGGTCAAAGGTCTTGCGGTCACCGGTGGACCAGGCCTCGGGGACCTCGGTGGTACCGGCGTAGATGGGGGTGTAGACGGTGGTGTCGGGGCAGTCCTCGCCGAACCACAGCACGCTGCCGATCTCACCGGGCATGTCGGGACGCAGCTCGGCCACGAAGCTGTAAGAGCAGCGGAACTGGGCGATCTCGCGCTCCCAGTCCTCACTGGCGAGCTCCTCGGGTCTCATCTTGCCGGGGACCTGCCAACGGTGGGGGTTGCCGAAGGGGCCGGCGGCCAGACCCTCGGTCATATCATACTCGGTGCCCTCCAGATGGTCGCTGTAGATGTCCATGATATCCTGGACGGAGACCAGCTCGTCGGGGACGATGGTGAAGTCATAGTGAGTCTGGCGATCCACCACAGGGAAGTCCTGGGAGGGAGCCAGCAGGCTGAACACCCGCCACTCGCGGCGGCTGGCATAGAACTCATAGCCGTAGGGCTGGGGGTTGAAGAGCTTGGTGAAGTTGAAATCCTCACCCTGCTTCCACCAGCCCATCTGCTCGGCCAGGGCGGTGATATCGGTGGACCACATGAAGTTCTCGGTGTCGTTAAAGTCGATCACGCCGATACGGGACCGGTTGGCGCCGGTATAGACCTGATCGTCAGGCACTCTGCGGGCCGCCCAGTGAGCGCCGGGAGCATCGCTGCCCTGGGTCCACAGGGGACCGCCGCCGCAGACCTCAAAGATCCACACTTCGTTCTGGTCGGCCACCAGCAGGCACTCGCCGCCGTCGCAGTAGCCGTACTTCTCCGCCATGGCGCCCATGACCTCAACGGCCTCACGGGCGGTAGCGGCGCGCTGCAGGCCCAGCATCTCCAGGTTGGCGATGACCATCATGCCGTCAGCGGTACCGACCTCGTCGCGGCCGCTCCAGGTGAACTCGCTCATGACCACGCCCTTCTCGTTCATGAAGGGGTAGCCGATGTTGAAGTAAGTATAGGTCTCCTCAGCCTGGGGGATCTGGCCCACCAGAGTGGGCTCGTTCTTGGTGGCGGTGCAGGGATCGTTGTAGATGTCCACCATCTCGCCGGCGGCATGCTTGCCGCCCTTGACGATCTGGATCCGGTGGTCGTACCAGCCGTCGCAGGTATGGGACACCAGAACAGCGCCGGTATCAGAGGCGTCTTTGCCGACCGCCAGGGTCGTACAGGCGCTGGCACTTACCGCGGTACCAAGGGTGATCACACAAGCCGTTGTCAGAGAAATTACTTTCTTGAAAATACTTTTCATGTTTTCCTCCTTCGCGTTATAGGCCTTTACAGTATTTCTTCGCGCGGAAATCGTGTCGTCTGCTTTTCCTCACCATCCTTCCTGCATCGTCGAACCTTATGCATTGATCATTGTGATCGGATCTTTGGAGTTCCCCTCTTTCCCTTGTTCATGCATACTTCAACTTGCATCTCATTTTTTCTGGTTTTTTGAATGCTTCCGGGGATATATCGTCAGCCCCGCAAAGCAGAGACGATTCCCTGTTCCACGGGACAGATCGATCTGTTCAAATATTTCAGGATTTGTCAAAAACAAAAATCCGGCAGCCGGTCCGTACCGGCAAAGCCTGTATCATCTAAGGATATTCATGCTCTATTGAAAATAGATCATGAATCAGGGGCGCCCCTGATTCATGAAATTTTGCGTATTTTTTGTTTTAGCAAATCACTCCTGAGTGTTCCCACCTGAGAAACATGATGCCTGCCCGTCAGCCGGAAAATCGCAGCCGCCCTGCATCCGTCAGGACATCTATTTGGTTTCCCACATATTATCACAAACCAGATTTCCAATTTATGTTACTTTAATTACTTTTTAAGCATACCACTTCTCCACAAAAAAGGCTAGCCCTAATTGCGACTTTTTCTATAAAAAAACTGTTGATTATAAAATTTCTCCTCTTTATATTACATTTAATTCCTTATTAACTAAAATTTATATCACAATACTCCTCTTTTTGGAATTTTCATAGACCATCAAAAGCACGCAAAAGGTCACACCTGTTCCATGCACTGCTGAAGGCCCGGCCTCCCCGCTCTTCATGGCGTGGAGGCACGCGGCACCGGCACCGAAACGCCGCAGAATGTCCGCCAGTGGTGAATATCCCGTTTCACCCGATACCGTTCCATACAAAACGATACAGGCAGCGGATCTCTTTCCACGCCTGCATAAACCAGGTACCGATGCTCATATGTTCTCCAGGCCAGGCAGCAATATTTGGCCGCTGGGGGGGAGGGCATGAGGAAAAGCTGTATCCAGCACGTTGTCATACATCTTCCGGATCATCCCCGTCCTGGTTCACGCTCCGGCAAAGTCAATGAATTTCATGTGGAGGTAATCGGGCGGAAGCTGCGGGAATCATCTCTGAGCAGCAAACAGCAGGCGGCTGTTATCGACCGGATCCTGGGATCTCTCCGTGAAAGGGAACACGATGGGATCATCAAATAACCTTCCCCGCAGCCGCCGGGCCGGCACGGCCATATCCGTCCGGCAGAACATGTCCCTG
>JALEZN010000030.1 GCA_022772585.1 Clostridiales bacterium | reverse complement strand
TCGCCGTAGGTCCGGATCTCGGACTCGTCCAGGATGCCCTGGCGGACGTAGTAGTCGCCGACGGCGGCCTTGATGGCCTGCTCGGCCAGCACGGAACAGTGCATCTTGTGCAGGGGCAGGCCGCCCAGAGCCTCGGCCACCTGCTCGTTGGTGAGGGTGAAGGCCTGTTCCACGGTGCGGCCCTTGATCATCTCAGTGGCCATGGAACTGGTGGCGATGGCGGCGGCGCAGCCAAAGGTCTTGAACCGGGCGTCGGTAATGACGCCGTCCTCCACCCGCAGGGTGACCTGCATGATGTCCCCGCACTTGGGGTTGCCCGCCACGCCCACGGCGTCGGGATCTTCCAGCGAACCGGCGTTGCGGGGGTGATTGAAGTAATCCATGACTTTATCGGTATACATAGCGATTCCTTTCTCTGCGGCAGATGCATGCGCTCCCTTGTCATCCCGGGGACAAAGTCCTATTATGAATTATAAGAAGATAAGGCAAAAAAGTCAAGGCAAGACAGAGATCTGCACGCGGAAGGCGGGGGCCTTTTCCGTTGACGGGGGGGCCGGGGAATGGTATAGTAACAGTGAATATCCCCAACCGGTCCCGGAATGGAGGTCCTCTATGGAAAAAAAGAAGCTTCAAAGCATTCTGGCGATCATCGCATTTGCCGCCGGGCTCATGCTGGTAGTGCTCAGGTTGGACGCCCTGCTGGACTTCGCGGGCAGGCTGCTGGGCCTGCTGCGGCCGGTGTATCTGGGTTTTGCCCTGGCCTTCGTTCTCAACCGGCCCTGCCAGGCCTTTTACCGGCTGTACGACCGGGGGCTGCGCCATCTGGGCGCTTCGAGGCTGAGCCGCCCTCTGGCGGTGGTGTCCTCCTATCTGCTGCTCATCGCCGCACTGGGAATTCTGGTCTCCTTCGTGGTCCCCAAGGTGGTGGAGAGCGGCCAGCTCTTCGCGGCCAGCCTGTCGGGATATCTCTACAATCTGCGGGAGATGGCGGAGAAACTCTTTGCTTACCTTCATGTGGACGCGGATTTTCTGAACCGGATCCAGATCCCGGAGCTCACCACCTACCTGAAAAGCGCCCTGGAGGGGCTGGCCCAGGGGGTGAGCAATACGGTGCTGAGCGTGGTGGCATTCACCGGGACGCTGATCTCTGCCCTGGTCACCGGGCTCATGTCGGTGATCTTCTCCATCTACATGCTCAGCGGACGGGAGACCCTGCTGCCCCAGTGCCGCCGGGTCCTGCGGGCCTATGTGCCTGCCAAAGCGGCCGACGCTGTGCTGAATGTGGTCCACCTCACCGCCGCAACCTTCACCAATTTCGTCTCGGGCCAGCTCATTGAGGCCTGCATCCTGGGCGGGCTGTGCGCTGCGGGGATGCTCTTCATCCAGGCCGACTACGCGCCGCTGATCGGGGTGATCATCGGCGCGTCTGCCCTGGTGCCGGTGGCGGGTGCCTATGTGGGCGCCGTGCTGGCGGCCTTCCTGCTGGTGATGGTCTCGCCGGTGAAGGCTCTTATCTTCCTTGTTTTCCTGGTCATCCTCCAGCAAATTGAAGGTAATGTGATCTATCCCCGGGTGGTGGGCACCTCTATCGGCCTGCCCGGTATCTGGGTGCTGACAGCGGTAACGGTGGGCGGAGGCCTCTTCGGCCTGCCCGGTGTGCTGCTCAGCGTGCCGGCGGCCTCGGTGCTTTATACCCTGCTCAAGCAGGATGTGCGCCGCCGCCTGGCCCGTTCCGGCTCATAGGACGCAGCTTTTGCTTCCCTTCCGTCCCGGTGCGTTGCCGGGACGGAAGGGATTTCTGTTTCTATCGCCCCGCCAGGAGCCGGCGGTAGGTCATGTCCACGCCGAAAGCGCCAAGAGGCGCGGTGATGAGTATGGCCAGCACCGCCACGGTAAGGACCATCTGCCCGCAGGGCAGGCCCAGGGAGAGAGGGATGGAACCGATGGCGGCCTGGACGGTGGCTTTGGGGGTGTAGGCGATCATGCAGAACAGCCGCTCCCGCCGGGAGAGGGGGGTGCCCAGCATGCAGAGGAATACCCCCGCCATGCGGAAGAGCAGGGCGCCCAGAATGACCGCGATGGCGGCGGGACCGGCGGCTGCGGCGTAGCCCACGTCCACAGCGGCGCCCACCAGTACGAAGAGGAGCACCTCCGCCGCCACCCAGAGCTTGGCGTACTTGGCGGCCAGCCGCCGTGCCATGTCCGGTCTGCGCCGGGCAGCCATGCCGCAGGCCATGACGGCCAGCAGGCCGGAGAAGGGGAAGCGGCCCTTCACGGCGCTCTCCAGAGCCACCAGCAGGAAAGAAATGCTGAGCAGGACCACCACCTTGGCAGAATCCCGCAGGTGGAAACGGCGGAAAAAGGCGGCAAAGGCCGTCCCTGCCACCAGTCCGGCCAGCACGCCGGTCACGATGGCGACGGGGATCTGGAGAAAGGCGGCGGGGGAGAGGGAACCCCCCTGGGCCAAACCGGTGAGGGAGGTAAAGATAACGATGACGAATACATCATCCACCGACGCGCCGGCCAGGATCATCTGGGGGATGCTGTGCTCCTGACCGTAACCCTCCTCCATCAGACGCAGCATTTTGGGGACGATAACGGCGGGGGAGACCGCCGCCGTCACAGCTCCCATGATGGCTGCATCCAGCAGGGAGACCCCCAGCAGCCGGGGCGCGATGAGGACCATCCCTCCGATCTCCAGGCAGGCGGGGACAAAGCACATCAGCACGGCGGGCCGCCCCACCTGTTTCAGGTCCCTGAGGTCCAGGTTGAGCCCGGCTCTGGTCAGGATGATGATGAGGGCCAGCTGCCGCAGGTCGGCTGAGATGTTCAGAACGGAGGGGTCCAGCAGGTCCAGACCGCAGGGACCCAGCAGGATGCCGGCGATGAGCATCCCCAGCAGGGCGGGCAGCCTCAGCCCCTGTGCCAGCCGGCCCAGGACCATTCCGGTGAGAAAAATGAGTGCGAGACTTGTGAGCATGGTTTCATTCCTCCATCGCAGAGTCTGGCAGGATCAGCGCCTAAAGACGAAAAAAGCCGATGATCCTGCAAATTTCTTGCAGAAGTCATCAGCTGATACAGCGGTTTTGGCATAACGCCAGGGGAGAACCTCATTCCCTGAACGCCATTATAGGGGGAGGGGAGAAAAAAGTCAAATGCTTTTTCGGGCAGGGCGTGAAACGGGCAGCCCCGCTGCCGCTTGCGGCATGGACGCGGAGAGAGTATAATAATGTCTGCTGAATAAACCGCTTT
This sequence comes from Clostridiales bacterium, assembly GCA_022772585.1. Taxonomy (GTDB): domain Bacteria; phylum Bacillota; class Clostridia; order Oscillospirales; family Oscillospiraceae; genus Pseudoflavonifractor_A. The sequence goes on along the minus strand of JALEZN010000030.1, from coordinate 31,190 downwards.
GCGGTTTATTTGTGCGGCAACAGCCGCACAATTCGATCAAAAGGGCCATTCTCAGCCCTTTTGATCGAATTCAGGCATTATAATGAAAAAAACGGCCGGCAGCGGGCCGCAAACAGGGTCTGGAGGGATCGCCATGAGCGAGGTCATGAACAATATCCTGACGCGGAGAAGCGTAAAGAAGTATAAACCGGACATGGTGCCGGAGGACGTACTGGAGAATATCATCCGGGCGGGCACCTACGCCGCCAACGGCCGGGGCAAGCAGTCCCCCATCATCATCGCGGTGACCGACCGGACGGTGCGGGACAGGCTCTCCGCCCTGAACGCCAGCATCATGGGGAAGGACGAGAGCTTCGACCCCTTTTACGGCGCGCCGGTGGTCCTCATCGTGCTGGCTGACCGGGCCGCCCCCACCTGCGTGTACGACGGCAGCCTGGTCATGGGCAACCTGATGCTGGCCGCCCACGACGCGGGCCTGGGCAGCTGCTGGATCCACCGGGCCAAGGAGGAGTTCGACCTGCCCGAGGGGAAGGAACTGCTGCGCTCCCTGGGGATCGAGGGGGACTACGAGGGCGTCGGCCACTGCGTGCTGGGCTATGCCGACGGACAGGCGCCTCAGGCGGCGCCCCGGAAGGAGAACTACGTCTACTATGTGAGATAGCGGTGCTCCGGCGGTGCCGGGCCGTATGACGTCTGGGTATCCTTATAACCGAATAACCGAAAAGAAGGACACGGTCTGGGCCGTGTCCTTCTTTTCGCCATATGGCCGCCATGCAGGTGCAGGCCGCTGACGATCACAAGTGTCAGTGATAGAGATACCTCTATTGCCGGTCCCGTGGAATGGCGTCAAAAGTTTCCGGCGGCGCAGCGGCCCCGGTTTCAGCAATATTTCAGAAAGCGGGTGTATGATTACCATAAGAGCCATATATCCTTTTCAGCAAGGAGACCGCTTATGAAAATACTGATCATAGAGGACGAGGCGCTCTTGGCAGATTCCCTCAAGACCCTGCTGCAGCTGAAAGGCTTTGAGGTGGAGGTCGTTTACGACGGGGAAGACGGCGCGGAGTATGCGGAGACGGGCATCTACGATCTGCTGATCCTGGATGTGATGATGCCCAAGCTGGACGGCTACCAGGTGGCGAGGCGCGTCCGCTCCCAACGGCTTACCACGCCCATTCTCATGTTGACTGCCCGGGCGGAGGTACAGGACCGCATTGAAGGACTGAATGCGGGGGCGGATTATTATCTGACCAAGCCCTTTGACAATCAGGAGCTGCTGGCCTGCATCAATGCTCTGCTCCGGCGGCAAGGCGCACAGATAGACGTACTGACCTACGGAAACACCTGCCTGGATCTGACCGGGTATACGCTGAGCGCGGGAGAATCCCGGATCCGTCTGTCCGCCAAGGAATTTGATGTGATGCGCCTGCTGATGCAGACACAGGGGCGCAGTATCAAAAAGGAAACGCTGCTCACCCGCGTGTGGGGCCTTGACTCCAACGCCACAGAAAATAACGTGGAGGTCTATATCGGTTTCCTGCGGAAAAAACTCAAAAGTATCGGTTCCAATGTGCGGATCGAGTCGATCCGGCTGATGGGCTATCATTTGGAGGTGGACGAGACATGATCCGGCGTCTGCGCATCAAATTTGTCTGCATCAATATGACCATTGTGACCGTTATGCTCTGTGCGATCTTTGTAATGGTGCTCTCTTTTACAAAGACGAATCTGGAACGGGAGAGTATCCGCATGCTGCAGACAGTGGCATTGGATCCCATGCGTCTGGGGCACCCGGGGGAGGTGAGCGCCGGTGTCCGCCTGCCCTACTTTGCGCTGCAGCTCGGGACAGGCGGCGATCTGGTGGCCGCCGGCGGAGGCTACTACGACCTGACCGACGCGGAATTGCTGCGGGAGCTGGCCGCGCTGTCCACCGCATCCCCACAGCAGACCGGTGTGCTTTCGGAATACGGCCTGCGCTACCTCCGGGTGTCCACTCCCACCGCCCAATGCATCGTATTTGCGGATATCTCCAGTGAGGTCAGCACCATGAATCACCTGGTACGGAACTGTCTGCTCATCGGCAGCCTGAGCTTTGCGGCATTTTTTATCGTCAGCCTGCTGCTGGCCCGGTGGGCGGTCAAGCCGGTGGAGGTAGCCTGGACACAGCAGCGGCAGTTTGTGGCCGATGCCTCCCATGAATTGAAGACGCCCCTCACGGTGATCCTGAGCAGCACACAGCTGCTCAGGGAAGAGGGAGCGGACGAGACCACCCGCGCACGCCTGACGGATAACATCTTCTCCATGTCCCGCCAAATGAAACGCCTGGTGGAGAGCCTGCTGGAGCTGGCCCGGGTGGATTCCGGCTTTTCAGACAAGCCTCTTTCCGCCGTGGACCTGAGCAAGGCTGTGACCGAAGCGGTCCTGACCTTTGAGCCCGTGTTCTATGAGCGGCATCTGGAGCTGGACAGCAGCGTGGAGGAGCACATCCTTGTCCGGGGCAGCGAGGCCCACTTGAAGCAGGCGGCAGATATCCTGCTGGACAACGCCCGCAAATATGCCGCGCCGGAGAGCCGGGTGGAAGTATCGCTGAAGCGGGTGGGACGAAAACACTGCCTGCTGTCGGTAGCCAGCGCGGGCGCCGCGCTCACGCAAAAGGAACTGAAAGATATCTTCAAACGGTTTTACCGGGCCGACTCTGCCCGCAGCAGGGATGGCAGCTACGGACTGGGGCTCTCCATCGCGGAGGGCATCGTGAAGGGCCACAGGGGGAGGATCTGGGCTGAGAGCAGGGAGGGCGTGAATACCTTTCTGGTACGTTTGCCTGTCTGTCGTGAAAACGGATACTGATTTCAAATAAAATGTTTTATTGGAAATCCTGCGTGCTTCGCACACTGGCGGCGGAGGGGGGCGTGACGCTTTATGCGTCACGCCCCCGCTTTCGTGTTTAAAATTTATTTACAAACCGGGCTGCGGGTTTTCAGGGATGCTTCAGCCCTCCGTGCTACATTGGACACGTAGGGCGGCGGAGCTTTTCCACGCCAGAAACAGACAGAAGGAGTTGGATAGAAGATGAAACATCAGAGGACCCGGGCGCACAGGCGGCAGTTCCGCCTCTTCACGCTGGCTTTCGTGCTGGCGATGACCCTGTCCATGTCGGTGACCGCGTCTGCGGCAGGCGGCCTGGAGATGAGCACCGATTATCCCGGCCTGACAGTCAAGGCTGGCGACGAGCTGGATTTCAGTCTGGACTTTTATAACGGCAGCGGCTCCGGCGTCAACGCTGCGTTATCCATCGCATCCATCCCCCAGGGATGGGAGGGCTATTTTGAGGGTGACGGCAGCGAGATCAGTCATGTCTATGTAAAAAACGGCGACAACTCCTCCGCGGCCGAGTTCCATGTGACGGTTCCCGCCGAAACAGTACAGGGTACCTATACCATCACGCTTCAGGCGGCGGGCGGCGGCATGACTTCCTCCATGACCCTGACGCTCTCCGTCCGTGAGGAGGAGCTGGGCAGCAGCGCCCTGACGACCCAGTATGCCGAGCAGGAGGGCCCCGCGGGCTCCAGCTTCTCCTTCAGCACCACCGTCCAGAACAATACCCCCAAGGAACAGTCCTACAGCTTCTCCTCCAACCCGCCTACCGGATGGACCGTGACCTTCAAGCCATCCGGTGAGGATACTCAGGTGGCGGCCATCGACGTAGATGCCCGGGGAAGCCAGGCCATGGATGTGACGGTGACGCCGCCGGGCGGCGTGGAGGCCGGCGAGTACACCATCCCCATCTCCGCGATCTCGGCCTCTGAGACCCTGACCGGCGAGCTGACGGTGGTCATCACCGGCTCCTATGAAGTGGAGCTGTCCACCCCCAGCGGCCTGCTCAGTTTTGACGCCACTGCCAATAAGCAGACCGACGTAACCCTCAGCATCACCAACAACGGCAATGTGGATCTCCAGAACGTGAATCTGACCTCCTCCGCCCCCAGCGGCTGGACTGTGGAGTTCTCTGAGAGTTCCATCAGTGTGCTGGAGTCCGGCGCCACCAAGGAGGTCACCGCCTATGTCACCCCTTCGGATGACGCCATGAGCGGCGACTACTCGCTCATCATCTCCGTCAAAAACAGCGAAAGCTCTGATTCCGCCGAATTCAGGGTGACCGTAAAGACCGAAACGCTGTGGGGCGTGGTGGGTATCCTTCTGATCGCGGCCGCCGCCTGCTGCCTGGGCTATGTCTTTCGAAAATACGGGAGGCGCTGAGCATGGACAATACCATCATCCGGACTGCCGGCCTGACCAAGCGGTATGACGGAGTCACCGCCGTCAGCGGACTGGACCTGGAGATCCGGCAGGGAGAGGTATTCGGGCTGCTGGGGCCCAATGGCGCGGGCAAGACCACCACGACGCTGGTGCTCCTGGGCCTGACCGAGCCCACCTCCGGATCGGCCTTCATCGACGGTCACGACTGCACCAGAGACCCCATCGCCGTCAAGCGCATCGTGGGATACCTTCCGGACAGTGTGGGCTTCTACCCGGAACTGACGGGAAGGGAGAACCTGCGCTTTACCGGACGGCTCAACGGTCTTACCGGCGCGGTGTGCGAGGATCGGGTCACGGCCCTTCTGGAGCGGGTTGGCATGACCTACGCCGCAGACCGCAAGACAGGGGGCTATTCCCGGGGCATGAAGCAGCGCCTGGGCATCGCGGACGTACTGATGAAGGATCCCAAGGTCATCATCATGGACGAGCCTACCCTGGGTATCGACCCTGAGGGCATGCGGGAGCTCATCGCCCTTATCCGGGAGCTGTCCGACCAGGACGGCCGCACCATCCTGATTTCGTCCCATCAGCTCTACCAGGTCCAGCAGATCTGCGACCGGGTGGGGATCTTCGTCAAGGGCGAACTGATCGCCTGCGGACGCATCGACGAGCTGGGCCGGCAGCTGCAGAACGAGGGCCGCTATATTCTGGACCTCCAGGCGGAGGGGCCGGACCGGGATCTGCATGACCTGCTCGCAGGTATTTCCGGCGTCCGTTCCATCACCCGGGATGCGGATGGACTGATGCACATCGAATCGGACCGGGATATCCGCAGGGAGGTGGGCCTACTGCTGGCGGAGCGGGATTACCCTCTTCTTCAGCTCCGCCAGCGGGGCGGCGATCTGGACGAGATCTACCGCAGATATTTTGAAAAGGCAGGTGAGCGGCATGACAGCGCAGACGCTGAACGAAAAAACAGCTGGCATCCGGGCGTTCTTTGGAAGCGGGGAACGCCAAAACGATCCTGATCACAGCGGCCTGAAGGCCCTTTACCGCAAGGAACTGGCCGACCATCTGAACAGCAAGCGGTTTTATCTGATCTTTGCCCTGCTGTTCCTGACCGCCACCGCAAGCCTTGTCGGCGCGGTATCCAATCTCTCCGGCGCTGTCTCGGAGAGCAGCGAGTTCATTTTTCTCAAGCTCTTCACCACCGGCGGCAGCTCGATCTATTCCTTTGCCACCTTTGTGGCGTTTCTGGGGCCGCTGGCAGGCATCACACTGGGCTTTGATGCGGTGAACAACGAGCGGTCCCAGGGGACGCTGAACCGGCTGGCCGCCCAGCCCATTTACCGGGATTCCATCATCAACGCCAAGTTCCTGGCCGGGGCAAGTGTGATCGGGATGATCGTCCTGACTCTGGGCCTGTATATCAGCGGCATGGGCCTGCTGCTCATCGGTATTCCGCCCAGTGTGGAAGAGGTGCTCAGGATCACCGCCTTTCTGCTGCTGGCCTGGGTCTATATCTGCGTGTGGCTGGCGCTCTCGGTCATCTTCTCGGTCGTCTGCCGCCATGCGGCCACAGCGGCGCTGGCCTGTATATCCATCTGGCTGTTCCTCAGCCTGTTCATGAGCCTGGTGGCCAGCGGGATCGCCGGTATGGTCTACCCCCTGGACGGCATCGAGGGTTTTGCCAATATGATGAGCAACTATGAGCTGAATCTGGCGCTTAACCGCGTCTCGCCCTATTACATGTTCAGCGAGGCGGCATCCACGATCCTCAATCCCAATGTCCGCTCCATCGGTGTGGTGACCATGGCCTCCTATGACCGGGCGGTGGCCAGTTCCCTGCCCTTTGGAGAGAGCATGCTGCTGATCTGGCCCCACCTGGTGGTCATGGCTGCCCTGGCAATGGCGGGCTTTGCAGCGGCCTATGTCAGCTTCATGCGCCAGGAGATCCGGGCCTGACAAAATGTTTGTGCGCCCATCCGCAGGGTGGGCGCACTTTTATCAACCCAAAAGGAGGATATGCACCTTGATCGAAGTAAGTCATCTGACCAAATGCTATGGGGACCATACCGCCGTTTCCGACCTGTCCTTTACCATAGAGGACGGACAGATCTACGGCTTCCTCGGCCCCAACGGCGCCGGAAAGTCCACCACCATGAACATCATGACCGGGTGCCTTGCCGCCACCAGCGGCGAGGTGAAGGTCGGCGGACATGATATTTTTGAGGAGTCCCGCCAGGCCAAGCGCATGATCGGCTATCTGCCGGAGATCCCGCCCCTCTATCCTGACCGGACACCCCGGGAGTACCTGGACTTTGTGGGCCGTGCCAAAGGGCTTACCGGAAAAGAACTGGATGGGCAGGTCCGCCATGTGATGGCCGTGACCCAGATCACCGATATGGCTGACCGGCTCATCAAGAACCTGTCCAAGGGTTATAAGCAGCGGGTGGGGATCGCCCAGGCCCTGCTGGGCGATCCGGAGGTCATCATTCTGGATGAGCCACGGTGGGTCTGGATCCCCGGCAGATCATTGAGATCCGGGACCTCATCAAGAGCCTGGGGGAAAAACATACCGTTATTCTCAGCAGCCATATCCTGTCCGAGGTCCAGGCTGTCTGCCAGACCATCCTGATCATCTCCAAGGGGAAGCTGGTGGCCTGCGATACGGCGGAAAATCTGGAAAAGCTCTTTGCCGGCACCACCACGGTGGAGTTGACGGTGGAGGCCTCCCCCCGGGAGGCTGCGGAGATCCTGCATGCGTTGGGGCATATTACCGAAATACGGACCGAGCCGCTGGAGGACGGACAGTGCAGGCTCCTGCTGGATACCGATTCGGAGAACGGCGATACAGTATGCCGGGACGTCTTCTTTGCGTTCAGCCAGGCGCGGCGGCCCATCCTGCGCATGAACACCACCAGGGCCAGCCTGGAGGATATCTTTATGGAATTGACCTCCGGCCAGGACGCGGAGGGAGCGGGGAAAAAGGAGGCGGATGAGGTATGAGAGCGGTTTTCCGGCATGAGCTGTCCTCTTATTTCAGCGGCGTGACCGGCTATGTGTTCGGCGCTTTTCTGCTGCTGTTCACCGGCATCTATACGATGGCCTACAATTTAAAATCCGCATTGGCAAATTTTGAATATGTGCTGGGCAACATGTCCTTTATCTTCCTCATCATCGTCCCCATCCTGACCATGAAAGTCATTGCAGAGGAGCGGCGGCAGAAGACGGACCAACTGCTCTATTCTCTTCCGCTGACCATGACCGGAGTCGTGCTGGGAAAGTATGCCGCCCTGCTGGTGATGTTTCTGATCCCCATCGGCATCATCAGCCTGTATCCCATTCTCCTCAGCGCATTTGGAAACGTCTACCTGCCGGCGGCTTTCTCCTCCATCATCGGTTTCTTTTTCCTGGGGGCGGCCCTCATCGCCATCGGGATGTTCATCTCCTCCATTACGGAGAGCCAGGCGGTGGCAGCCGGCGTGTGCTTCGCGGTGATGCTGCTGAATTACTTCATCTCCAGCCTGGCCGATTATGTGTCTTCCACTGCTTTCGCCTCCTTCGCGGCCTTTACTGCCCTGATCCTGGTACTGGGCGGGATCTTCCGCCTGATGACCAGAAGCGGTTTTGCCTCCCTGGTGCTGACGGCGGTGCTGGAGGGCTGCCTGCTGACGGGATATATCCTCAACAGCAGAGCGTTTGAGGGCCTGTTCCCCAAAATCATGGGCCAGCTTTCCCTGTTTGACCGGTTCTATCAGTTCGTGGACGGTATCTTTGACCTGCGGTCCATCGTCTATTTCCTGACAGTTACGGGACTGTTCCTGTTTTTGAGTGTGCAGTCCCTGGAGAAGAGGAGGTGGAGTGAATGAAATGGACGACCGGACGAAAAAAGCGGACGCCCAAATCGGTTCTGGCCCGCATGAACACACGCACCTTCCGGGTGGGCGGTTACAGCGTGGCGGCAACCGCTATCGTCATTGCCATCGCGGTGTTCGCCAATATTTTTATCAATGCCCTGCCGGCGGGATGGACCCAATTCGACACCACCTCTTCTCAGCTCTACTCCCTCTCCGAACAGACCAGGACCATCCTGGAGGGACTGGATACCGATATCACCGTCTACTGGATCGTCCAGAGCGGTAAAGAGGATGAGACTCTGGGTACTCTGCTGGACCGTTATGCAGCCCTGAGCAGCCGCATCACCGTGGAGAAACGGGATCCGGATGTGTATCCCACCTTTATCCAGAAATATGTCACCGGAGGTATTTATAATAACAGCCTTATCGTGGAGTCTGCCGGGCGTTTCACTTATGTCAGCTATGAGGATATCTATGAGTATGATTACGGTGACGACTATTTCTATACCGGCAATGCCGAGGTGAGCTTCGGCGGCGAGGGCGCGCTGACCGGCGCCATCAGCTATGTGGTCAGCGAGTCCCTGCCGAAAATGTATGTGCTGACAGGCCACGGTGAAAAATCCATGAGTGCCAGCTTCCAGTCTGCGGTGGAAAAACAGAATATCGAAATGTCCACCCTTTCCCTGCTGACGGTCGAGGGCGTACCGGAGGATGCCGGCTGTATCCTGATCTACGGTCCGGAAAGCGACATTTCCGGCACAGAGAAGGACGCCATCCTGGGTTATCTGCAAGACGGGGGAAATATGATCCTGATCACAGATCCCCCGCAGGAGGGCAAGGAGCGGCCCAACCTGGACGCCTTGATGGAGTACTACGGCGTGACAGCGGAAGCAGGCATCGTGGTGGAAGGGGATCAGAACAATTTTGTGTTCCCCTCTCAGCTGAACCTGCTGCCCAACTACGGGAGCCATGCCATCACCCAGCCGCTGAAGGAGAACGGCTACTATATGTGCCTGCCGATCAGCCCGGGGCTGACCGCAGGCGACCCGCCCCGGGACACGGTCTCAGTCACCGAGCTGCTGACCACCTCCGATTCCGCCTATTCCAAAGCAAGCGGCTATTCGATGCAGACCTACGAAAAGGAAACGGGCGATATCGACGGCCCCTTTGCCCTGGCGGTGGCTGTCACGGAAACACTGGGGGAAGAGCGGGAGAGCCATATCGTCTGGGTGTCCTCTTCCTATCTGCTGGACGATCAGACCAACCTGCAGATCTCCGGCGGCAATCAGGACTTTTTCCTCAACTGCATCAATTGGATGTGCGGCCAGGAGAGCGGCATCTCCATCCACGCCAAGAGTATGAGCTATGAATATCTGACCATCAGCAGCGGAACGTCCTCTCTGCTGACCCTGCTGATGATCGGCGTACTGCCCATCGGTTACCTGGCTGCCGGTATTGTGATCTGGATTCGGAGGAAAAAGAGATGAAGCGCGGAAAAAAACTGATGCTGCTGACGCTGGCACTGGCACTTGTGGCGGGGGCTTCCGCTGCAGTCCTGAAATGGGATCCCGAACCCGGGGATGAAGCGGCCGGCGAGGAGGATAAGATCATCTTTTCCGTGGATGCCGGGAGCGTTACCAAGCTGACCTGGACCTGCAGCGGTGACACGATCACCATGGTGGACGCCGGCGACGGCTGGATGTATGAAGACGACCGGGATTTTCCGCTGGACGAGACCCGTCTGGATGACATGCTGAATGCTCTGAGTGAGATCACCGCCGGAAAGACCATCGAAAACGTGGAGGATCTGGGCGAATATGGCCTGGAGGACCCGGTGTGCGCCATCACCGTGACCGCCGGAAAGACCAGTGAGCTCCGGATCGGTGATGAGACCGGCCTGGGCGGACAGCGGTATCTGTCTCTGGGCGACGGCAATGTGTATCTGGTGGATGCTTCCCTGCTCAGCAGTTTTTCCTATGGGCTGTACGACATGGTCCAAAAGGAGGCCATCCCCTCCATGAGCAGCATCCGCAGCTTTGTTGTCGATGATGGGACCCGGAGCTTTACCATCGACTATCATAAGGACAGCGGACTGGCTTACAGCCGGCAGTACACCTGGTTTGCACAGACAGAGAACGGGTATCAGACCCTGGACACAGAGTTGACGGACGATTTTATCGGGCAGATCACGGACCTGCGGTGGGGCGGCTGTGTGGATTACAAGGCAACGTCTTCGGCGCTCGGGGAATATGGCCTGGACGTTTCCACATAAGTCACGGTCACTGTCACCGTGACTTATGTGGAAACGTCCAGGGTGGAGACCAACGAAAAGGATGAAAACGGCAATACCGTTTACGAGAACAGGGAAACGGAACAGACCTTTGCGCTGGAGATGGGCGGCTATACCGGAAGCAGCTGCTATGCCCGGATCAAAGGGTCCCGGATGGTCTACCTCATCAGCGCAGATGTGTGCGACTCCATGCTTTATACCAATGCCGATGACCTGCTGCCGGACGATGTGCTGGTGATGGACTGGGATACCGTAACAGGTCTTGATATTGTTCTGGACGGAAATACCTATTCCATCCAAAAGGAAGTGCGTGAGCAAACGGACCAGGACGGCAATACCACGGAGGAATATATCTACACGCTGGACGATGAAGAGATCGGTATCGGCGGTGTTCTGGATGCTCTGGAGGCCCTGAACGCCACCGGCAGCGGCAAAGACCTGACACCCGGCCGCAGCGCGGAGATCCGCTTTGTGTTCCACCGGGACGCCGATACGTTCAAGGATGTGGAGCTGACCTTTTATCAGTATGACAGCAGCTCCTGTCTGGTGGGCCTCAACGGCGAGACGCGGCTGTTCGTCTCCAGGGATTCGGTGGCCTCCATCGTGGAGGATGTGAACACGCTGGTCCTGGACCGCTGACCGCTGCGCCCAGGCCCATCGGCAGCCAGGGAGAGAACGCCGCCGTCCAATATCTGAAGCAGCGCTTCTCGGAGATGGGCTATACGGTCACCCTCCAGCCCTATACCGACGGGGAGGGCCCCACCGGGACCAATGTGATCGCGGTGAAAAGCGCGAACCGGGCAGACGCGGATATTCTGGTCCTCTCGGCCCACCATGACAGCGTCCCTGCCGCCTGCGGTGCCAACGACAACGCCTCCGGCGTGACCGCCCTGCTCTTTGCCGCCGAGGCATTAAAGGATAAGCGTTTTGCCGCAGGCAAAACCTTGGCGGAGGCGGAATTCAATTCCGCCGAGCATTTCAATCACCGAAGGGTGGAGCGCCGCCATGCGGCGCGGAACCTCAACTCCTGCCGAAAAGCAGTTTATCATAGACCGCAAGGAATCCTTTTTCATTTTTTCCTTCTAAGACGGCGGACGCAGCTGCGTCCGCCGTCTTAGGTTTATGGATCCGGCCATTTTTCGGTCATCAGGAAGAACACGACTCCCAGCAGGAACGTGACCGCAAGCGCCCCTACACCCGTGTTGACGCTTCCGCTGATCTGACTGATGAGCGCCACCAAGGACGTTCCCGCCAGGGAAGCGCCTTTGCCGCAGATGTCATAGATCCCGAAATATTCTCCGGACTGCTCCGCCGGGATGAGCTTGTCCCGGCACGCCGGATTTGGCTCCGGGTTCACGAGCAATCCATGCATCTACTTATAATTTCCGGTCAGCCGCAGCAGCGTGCAGATCATCTGCCGCTTGACCGGGCGGGGGGCGATCAGCAGACGGTTGTACCGGATCATGGGGCGCAGCGACTGTTCCACGTTCTTTTCCGTCACGGTCGGGAAGAAGGCTGCGATCACCCGCGCGTTTTCCGGTGTGGGGATAATGTGCTCCGTCAGGCACTGGCGCAGCGGGTCTTTCCCGTCGCGCACCAGCAGGCAGCGGTCAAACTCCACCTCAATCTCCGTGTGGGTAATCCCACTGACCTGGATCTTCTTCTCCACATACCCGTGGCAGGAGGAATCCAGGGCGAAATGGCACAGAAATCCGCACAGATACGCCAGCCGTTGATCCCGCACGGCAGGGGAATCAAATTAAACACCAACGTGCCCCGCGGCACACCGGAATTTTACAAAAACGTGACGAAAATACGGCGGCAAGAAGCGTTGGAGTCAGGTATCATGAAGAGGTATCCGGACCGACGAAATAAATGAGGAGCGAACGGGCCGGACGAGAGGGTGGATATGAAAAGAAAGATCGCACAACTGGCGGCGCTAATCCTGGGGATTGCCTTTCTGGCCGCCGTTTTCCTGTTTGACTGGAACAGCATCAACTACTACGAGGCGTACAACACTTCGACCCTGCACTATGTCAGGGCCAGGGTGGAGACCATTCACAGCGAGACGCTGGAGCTGGACGGGCACGACTCCAGCCGTTACCTGGGCGTTCAGGATATTACGGTCCGTCTCCTGGAGGGCGGGCAGAAGGGCGAGCAGGTGCGGCTGAGCAATTACCTGACCCGCGTACACAATATTCAGGTCAGGCAGGGGCAGACGGTCGTCATCTGCGCGGATACGCCGGAGAACGCGCAGCCCTACTACACCGTGTTCAACTATGACCGGACCGCGCCCCTTGTCCTGCTGATCGCCATCTTTTCGGCGGCGGTCCTGCTGATCGGCCGGGGGAAAGGGCTGCGCGCCCTGCTGGGCGTGGCGTATACCCTTCTGACCATCATCCTGTTCACCGTCCAGGCCATCTACCACGGATTTTCGCCGGTGGCGGTCACGGCGCTGACGGTGTTAATCGCCGGCGGTGCGAGCCTCCTTCTGCTGAACGGCTTCAGCCGCCGGACAGCTGCCGCCGTCTTATCGACGCTGGCAGGCGTGTGCGTCACCGGGCTGGCCTTCGCCCTGTTTTCCGGCCTGCTGCACCTGTCCGGGTACAACATGGACGCGGCGGAGACACTGCTGACGGCGAGCGATTCCACCGGGCTTTCCGTGCGCTGGCTGCTGCTGGCGGGAGTGCTGATCTCGGCGCTGGGCGCCGTCATGGACGTGGCGGTCTCCCTGGCCGCGTCGCTGGAAGAGCTGGTCCTGGTCAACCCGAACATGGGGCAAAAGGCGCTGCTGCGCTCCGGTCTGAACATCGGCAAGGACATGATCGGCACCATGAGCAACACCCTGATCCTGGCCTATGCGGGCACGGCCCTGAGCACCATGCTCTGCCTGATCGCCTACGGCTACCAATTCACCCAGCTTCTCTCTTCCGACTACTTAGCCATTGAGCTCTCCCAGGGGCTTTGCGCCACCCTGGGCGTGGTGCTGACCATCCCGGCCGCCGCCGGGGTTTCGTGTCTGCTGTTTGTCCGGCGAAAAAACATCGCCCCTTCCGCCCGCGGAAAAAAGCGGAGCAAAGCGGCGTTCAAATAAAGATTTCATCATAGAAAGGTGAATGTAAGTGAAAATACACTATGGAAAAAGAGTGCTTTCGGTTCTGCTGGCGCTGTGCCTGACCCTGAGCCTGGTCCCTGTGGCTCTGGCCGCCGACGAACCCGCAAGCGCTCCCACGGAAATCAACAGCGAAACCGTCTGGAGGTATCTGGACGACGGGACCGACCCGGCGGGCAACCCGGGAGATGCGGGCTATAACCGCACCAGTTGGACCGCCGAGGCCTTTGACGACAGCGCCTGGAAAACCGGTTCCGGCAGCTTCGGCTCGAAGAAAGGCGCGATCGCCGATCTGGGCGGCGGCTGCATCCCCGGGGTTCTGCTGAACCTGTACAAAGAGGACGGCACCGACATTGAGGCCTATTTCTTCCGCACCACGGTGACTGTAGAGGACGCCTCCGCCGTGACCGCCATCGCCGGCAGCGTCCTTTATGACGATTCCGCGACGGTCTACCTCAACGGCACCCGGATCGCGGGCTTTGACGATGGAAAGTTCACCGCGAACCTCCAGTACGGCGGCTCCAGCAACGGCGCGCCCAAGACGGGCGACATCGCCGTCACCAACGCGGCGCTGCTGAGCGCGCTGAAGACCGGCGAGAACACCATTGCGGTGGAGGTCCACCAATGCAGCGCGGGCAGCTCCGATATTTATTTTGAGATGCCCTCTCTGATCTTCTCCACGGGCGCCCTGATCGACAGCGACACCGTCTGGAGCTATCTGGATGACAACACCGACCCGGCGGGCGACTCCAGCGCCGAGGGCTACGACCGCACCAGCTGGACCGCTGAGACCTTTGACGACAGTGCCTGGGCCACCGCCGCCGGTCCCTTCGGCTCCAAGAAGGGCGCGGCCAATTACAGCAGCACACGGATCGCCAACACCATTTTGGCCGGGTGCGACGGCAAAAACGATACGCCCGCCTATTTCTTCCGCGCGACCTTTACCATTGACGCCCTTGGATGCTACACCAAGCTTGTGGGATCCCTGGAATATGATGACGGCGTAATCGTCTACATCAACGGCCAGCGCATCGCCGCCGGGTACGACAACGCCTGCGACGCGAGCGGCAACAGCCTGGGCCACGGCTTTGATGCCAACCTGCAGTACGGCGGCTCCAACCAGGGCCCCGACACCCTGGAGATCGCGCTGACCGACCTGAGCATCCTGCACGAAGGTGAGAACACCATCGCCGTGGAGCTGCACAACGGCCGCGCCACCAGCTCCGACGTGTGGTTCTCCATGCCGGAATTGAAGCTGTCGGTGGAAGAGCCGGAAGCGGCCCGGCAGACCAATATCAGCCTGTCCATGGGCGCGGATGAGACTCAGGTGAACTTCACCTGGTACGCCAATGTGCCCGGAAACGGCACGCTGACCCTGGCAAAGGAAGCCGATCTGGTCACCGCCGCCATGCCCGCCGGCGCGCAAACCTTCTCCGCCGCCGGTAAGGAATCCAACAAGACCGGTTCCTACAGCTATCAGACCGTCGTGACCGGTTTGGAGCCCGGCACGGTCTACGCCTACCAGCTGACGAACGGCGACGCCGTCTCTGAGATTTACACCTTCACCTCCGACGACGGCGACGACACGTTCTCCTTCGCCTATGTGGGCGACCCCCAGATCGGCGCCGGTTCCAGCGTGCCGTCGGACACGGACGGCTGGGCCCACACCCTGTCGCTGATCGGCACGGACGAGAACTTCTCCGATACCTCTTTCCTGCTCTCCGCGGGCGATCAGGTCAACACCGCCAGCGACGAGGAGCAGTATGTCGGCTATCTGGAGCACGACGAGCTGACGGGCCTGCCCGTGGCCACCGTCATCGGCAACCACGACTCCGGCTCCATCGCCTATGACGAGCATTTCAATGTGCCCAATGAGTCGGGCGTATACGGCACCACCAATGCCGGCGGCGACTACTACTTTGTCTACAACCACGTTCTGTTCCTGATCCTGAACAGCAACGACACCTCCGCCGCCGAGCACAGGGCGTTCATGGAAGCGGCCATCGCGGCGACCGCCGGTCAGGACATCACCTGGAAGGTCGTCTCCTTCCACCACTCGGTCTACACCGTGGCGAGCCACTCCAGCGATTCCTATATCACCAGTGAGACGGGCTTCAAAAACACCATGGTTCCCATCCTGGATGAGCTGGGCATTGATGTGGTGCTTCAGGGCCACGACCATGTGTACTGCCGGACTTATATGATGGACGTCTTTACACCGATCACCGAGTCTGACAAGTACATCTACGGCAACGGTACTGACGCGGCGCCCACCGCCGTCACCGACCCCGACGGTATCCTGTACATCACGGCAAATTCCGGCTCCGGTTCCAAGACCTACAACATCGTGAATGCCGAGTTCCCGTTCTCCGCCGTGCAGAATCAGGAGCACATCCCCAACGTCTCCAAGGTGACGGTCTCTGATACGGAATTCACCATCACCACCTACCGCACCACCGACATGACCGTGGTGGACAGCTTTACCATCTACCGCACAAATTCCTCCACCGAACCCACCGAGCCCACCGGCTATAAAGTCACCTTCGCTGCCGACGAGCATGCCACGGTTGACGTGTATTACACCCAGGATTATTCCGCGGCGGATGAAACGAACGTCACGACGGCAGTTGCCCGCGATTCCGACAGCGGCGAGATCGATATTTCCGGCGACGGCCAGGTTAACTTCAAGGTCACGGTGGACGAGGGCTATGAGCTTGCGTCCATCGCGGCGGACAAGAACTACAAGAACCTGAAGGACTCCGCCGACACCAAAGTGGAGGGGATCTACCGTCTGACCAAGATCACCGGCGATGTGACCGTGACCATCGCCACCCAGAGCACCGGCTCCGGCGAACCTGTCGAGCCGGAAGAGCCCGCCTACACCCCCGTCGAGGCTGCCGATACCCGCGTGAACGGCTACTATGACGAGACCGGCTCCCTGCAGCTGGAGCTGGCGGGCCGCTACAACTCCGGGGCCATGAACGCTGACGGCGGCAGCCTGGAGATTGTGGAGTACAACCCCGTCAACGGCTTTGCCTACGCCGTCAGCGGCGTCAAGGGCAAGCTGATCGCCGTGGACCTGAACGGTAAGCTGGACGGCGATACCGTCGTAACCCTGACCGGCACGGAATACGACGTCAAGTCCCTGGTGGACGGCTTCGCCTACGGCGATATGACCTCCGTGGCCATCTCTCCCGACGGCAGCAAGCTGGCCGTGGCCATCCAGGCCGAAGGCTGCGCGGACAACGGCGTTGTGGCCCTGTTCGCCTGCAGCAATGACGGCTCCCTGGCCCTTCTCTCCACCGTCACCGTGGGCGTGCAGCCCGACATGGTGACCTTCGCGGATGACAGCACCATCCTCTCCGCTGACGAGGGTGAGCCCCGGGGCGGCGCGAACGCCGCAGACCCCAAGGGCTCCGTGTCCATCGTCACCATTGGTGAAAACAATGCCCTGACCGCCAACACCGTAACCTTCGACAGCTTCGATGACCAGCGCGAGACGCTGACCGCCGTCGGCGTGCTGGTGCAGAAGGACACGAATCCCTCCGCCGACTTTGAGCCGGAATACATTGCCGTCTCCGGCAGCACCGCCTACGTCTCCCTCCAGGAGGCCAACGCCATCGCCGTGCTGGATATCCCCTCCGGTACCTTCACCGGCGTGTATCCCCTGGGCTTTCAGGATTACGGCGTGACACAGGTCGATCTGCAGAAAGACGGCGAGATCGAACTGGCCACCTACAAAAACGTCTACGGCATCAAGATGCCCGACGGCATTGCCGTGACCGCCATCAACGGCAAGACCTACCTGCTGACCGCCAACGAGGGCGACAGCCGCGCCGACTGGGACGGCCTGGACAACGAATATGAGAAAAAGACCTCTCCCACCGGCGATGTGACCCTGGATGAAAAGGTCGTTTGGTTCAACGCCACCATGTGGGACGGCCTGGACGAGAGCAAGGCCTATGTGTTCGGCGGCCGCTCCTTCTCCATTTACGAGGTGACGGCCACGGGCCTGAATCTGGTCTACGACAGCGGCAGCGGCTTTGAGGAGATCACCGCCGAGCAGCTTCCCGCCTACTTCAACACCTCCAACGACAAGACCAGCGTGGACAACCGCTCCGGCAAGAAGGGGCCCGAGCCGGAGAGCGTCGTCACCGGCGTCGTGAACGGCAGGACCTACGCCTTCATCGCTCTGGAGCGCATCAGCGGCGTCATGGTCTATGACGTCACCGATCCCGCCAACGCCTCTTTCGTCAACTACATCAACTCCCGCGAGTTTGAAAACGACATCCAGGGCGATGTCTCCCCCGAGGGCCTGTGCTTCGTCTCCGCCGCGGACAGCAAGACAGGCAATGCCCTGCTGCTGACGGCCTGCGAGGTCTCCGGCACCCTGGCGGTCTATGAGCTGACCGGCACAAATCAGAGCGGCGAGGAAGAAGGCGGCAATCAGAAGCCCGGCGGCTCCGTCGTGGTGCCCCCTGCAGACGACAGCTTCACCGGTTATCCCGTTTCCGTGGAGCCGAGCGTTAACGGCACTGTGACCATCAGCTCCAAGAGCGCGTCCAAGGGCGCCACGGTCACAATTACCGCCGCTCCCGGCGAGGGCTATGAGCTGTCTGACCTGACTGTCACCAACGCCAACGGCGGCCATGTACCCCTGACCGACAAGGGCAACGGCAGATATACCTTCATCATGCCCGCATCCAAGGTGACGGTCTATGCCAGGTTCACAGAGATCAGCACCGTCTGCAACGGCGGCGCGGATTGCCCGCTCCACAACTTTACCGACCTGGACAGCGGCGCATGGTATCACGAGGCCGTGGACTATGCGATCAAAAACGGCATCATGAACGGCACCGGCTCCGCCACCTTCGCGCCCAATGTCAATCTCAGCCGTGCCATGCTGATGACCATGCTGGCACGTATGGACGGTGTTAACACAGCCGACGGCGCGATATGGTATGAAAAGGGTATGAACTGGGCGGTGACCAACGGCGTATCCGACGGCACGAATCCCGCCGCCGACATTTCTCGCCAGGAGGTCGCTGCTATGCTCTACCGCTACGCCCAACTGAAGGGCTGTGATACGGCCCGGAGAGCCAGCCTGAGCGTGTTCACCGACGGCAATCAGACCGCCTCCTGGGCAAAGGAAGCCATGGAGTGGGCGGTTGCCAGCGGTGTGCTCGCCGGTAAGGGCAATGGCATCCTTGATCCGCAGGGTCCCGCCACCCGCGTGGAAGCGGCCCAAATTTTTAAGAACTTTACGGAAAACATAAAATAATTTACAGGAAAAGAAACATGGCGAGGCAGGAAAAATCCCCCTCGCCATGTTTCTTAAGCGGGCAAACTTAATTTTTCAGATAGCTCTGCCCATTTTGTCTTTCCCCAAGCCCCTTTGACCATGTTATCCAATCGTTACCTTCCGGTAACTATGTCACAATATTGCGCAAAAGTGTTTAGTGTGTCGATGTCGGAGATGTTGTAGTATTCCACCGTTTTCTCAGACACGGTTTCTCTGCTAATAATCTGAATTGTGCTTCAAAGCGTGACGTTAATAGAGTCTTTGGCGCTACCGTATCTGAGGCGCGGCGCAAACTTGGTCTAACGCAGATCGGACTTGCTGAAGAACTCGGGAAAACAGACAGGTCTATTTCTGATATGGAAAATGGAAAGGCGACTCCCAAACTGAACACTGTCGCGTTGTTTGCGCGCAGGTGGGAATCAGCGTAGACGCAGTCATTCACGACACGCCAAAAGGTGACGTTCCATTCTGCGTCAAGCAGTTTTTCGCCGGAATGAGTGGGGAAGAAGCGGCAGAGTATATCCAACTCTGCAAAGCCGCTCAAAAAATACGAAAACATAAATAAACGAAAATAAGCGGCGGTCAGCGTTTTGAAATGCTGACCGCCGCTTATTATGTCTGAGCTGGGGGCAGGAAGCGTTTCTATTCTAACCAGCCCCATTGTAAATGCTCGCTGATATTCAGTTCCGTGTATTACGGAACTGGGGCGGCGGCTCAACACCGCCGCCCCACTGATTTATTGAGGTCTTATTGGGTCTTACTTCATGCAGCGATACAGGAAGGTCACGATCTGGGCGCGGGTGCAGTCGTTATCGGGGCTGAAGGTGTTGGCGGAAGTACCGGCGGTAATACCGTTCTCCACGGCCCACAGGACTGCGCTGTTGTAGTAGGCGTCAGCTGCCACGTCGGTGAAGGGATTCACGCTGCCGGCGGCAGGGGACTCCTGGGAGCGCCACAGGAAGGTGACGATCTGCGCGCGGGTGCAGGTGGCATCGGGGCTGAAGGTGTTGGCGGAAGTACCGGCGGTAATGCCCTGCTCCACGGCCCACAGAACCGCGTCACGATAGTAACTGTCCTCGGCCACGTCGGTGAAGGGCATCGCGCCGCTCTTGGGAGCGGGGCTGCCGGCGGCGCGCCACAGGAAGGTGACGGCCTGGGCGCGGGTGCAGACGGCGTCGGGGCTGAAGGTGGTGGCAGAGGTGCCGGAGGTGATCTTCTCCCCGACGGCCCACAGCACCGCGTCGTAGTAGTAAGCGTCGGCGGGGACATCCACGAAGAAGTTCAGCATGGAGTTATCCTCCATGAAGGTGGCTGTGACCGTGACCTTGGAGGCGGGCATGGTGAAGGTGTACTTGCCGTCGCCCATGTCTTTGAGCTTCAGCTCGTCGCCGTTCTTATCGGTGACGGTCAGGGTCTCCAGCGTGTACCCCTTGTCGGGTTCGACCGTCAGGGTAACCGTATCGCCTTTCTCCGCGCAGGTGTTGTCAGCGGTAACTTTGCCGTTGATGCTGTCCTTGATGATGACGGTTTCAGTCGGCACGGTTACGCCGCCACCGCCGCCGGAGGGTGCGGTGTACTTGCTCCAGCCGATGGCGAAGGGAGACAGGCTGTTAACATGGAAGTGCAGGCCGTCGGCCTTTTTCTCGGGGCTGATGAGCTCAAGCTCACCCGCGTGACCCGCAGTGGTCAGCATGTGGACGATGGTGAAGCTGTCTTTGCTGTCGGTGCCGTCGGGATAAGGCAGCACCACATCCACGCCGTTGGCCGGGAAGTTGGCTTCTGTGACCTCCACCCAGTTGGAACCGTCCTTGTATTTCAGCGCAATATCGTAAAACACCTTGCCGTCCAACGAGGCGGTCAACTTGGTCTCCAGCTTAGCCTGGATCTTTTCGACGGAATCCAGTTCTTCGATGTCCGTAAACGCAGTCGGAACAGCCAGATCGCCTACCACGACCTTGTGGGCCGCGATGTCGGCGATGATTTCATTCGTCACGCCGGTGATGGTGACGGTGTAGCTGCCGTCGGCGTTCCTGACCGCCGCGACGGACAGGCAGTTGTCGGGATCGTTCTTACTCTCAATCAGTTTGCCGGCGATGCAGTCGTAGCCGTTGATGATCAGCTTGGTGATGTTGGAGTAATCTCCTGTCAAATCGACTGTGAATCTCACGTCGCCGTTTTCGCGGACCTCGCCTACAGGCGCGCCTACGTAGGGCTCAGCGGGATTGCAGGTTCCCGGCGTGACAGTGTAGCCTATGCCATCGGTGGGGATGGAGAAGCCGTTGTACTCCATAAAGCTCACCTGAATATTCATGGCCTTGCTCAGGCTCTCCACGGTCAGGGTGTTGGACAGGTAGTGATCCATGGTCACGCCCAGCTGAGCCATGTTGTCTCTGGTGACTTCTTGGCCGTTGACCGTCCACTTGGCCACCATGTAATTGGGTGTGCCGGTTGCAGGCGTCGCCGTGAACTCCAGCTTAGCCCCTGCCGGGATATCCGCCGTAACGCCGTCCGCCAAAGTCAGGCTATCGCCGTTTGCCTTGGCCGTCAACGTACCGCCAGTCCCGGCGACGCCATAGCCCACCTGATACAGAACGGCGGCTTTGAACACGACCGTCACACTGTGAGTGCCCATGACGTTCGTCAGCTCATAAGTCAAATGGTTCGCGGTGCCCGGGATCGTCACGCCATCCAGCTGCCACTCCTGTACCATATAGTTCGTGGCGGGTGCCGCTGTGAAGGTGATGTTGTCGCCGGAGTCGACGGTGACGATTCCGCCCTCACCGCCGGGGGCACTGATGGTGCCGCTGCCCTCGGCGCGGTAGTTCACGGTATACTGCGTATTCTCCCGTTCAAAAACCGCTTCAACGGTATGGACGGTGTTCTTGGGTTCACCCTCGGGAACCGTCCAGGTGAAGGTGTTATTCGTCTCATCCTGCGTCTCACCGTTCACGACCCAGTGGTCGAACACATACCCGTCATCGGGCTTGGCGGTGAACTTGACGATCTCGCCGCCGCGGATCTGCGCGGGAGAGCCGGCCTGGCCTTCGGCTGTGACTGTGCCGTTTTCAGCAGTCCATTTGACGGTGTACTCCACGCTCTGGAACTCTACGGCAATATCCACGCCGGTATCGCCAGTAGCAACGTAGGTAAAGGTATTGCCGGTCTGGTCCGCAACGGGTTTGCCGTCCACCGTCCAGGCCTTCACCTCATAGCCGGTGTCAGGTGCGGCGGTGATGACCACTTCCGCATCCTTTGCTGCCGTCAAGCCGTCGGCAAAATCATAGCTTGTGCCGTTGACCGCAACGTTCTGAATGCTGCCATGGCCTATCGAATAGAACATCAGCTTGTTGCCTTTGGGCATGAACTGAACCGTGACGGTGATGTCGCCGTTCGCCATGGTCTCATCCAGAAGCACTTCAAAAGTGTCTCCGGTGATTTCCTGGACAACGCCGTTCAGTGTCCATTCCTTCACCCGGTAGCCGGTGTCAGGTACAGCAGTGAAGGTAACGGTCTCCTGGACATAAGCAGATTCGCTGGTGTCCAGAATATTCTCTCCAACAGCTGCGGTCAGCTCGCCGTTGGTGCCGCCGTCCTCCCCGCCGTTGATGTCCACCACGTTGTAGTTGATGGTCACGGTGGGCTTCTTGGCCACGGTGACGATGACGACAGTGTCATCAGTCAGGGTCAGAGTCGCGGACATCCCGTCTGCGGCGGGCGTGACATTATCGCTCCAGCCGATCACATAGTAGCTGTTATCCAGCCGCATGGTGAATTCCACAGGCGTGTTGACCGCATAGTAACTGCCGTTGCCGCCGAGGGTGACATCGCCGCTGCTGGCGATCAGGTTGGCGATGTTGGCGTCTGTGATCGCTGTTTCGCCTTCCATGACCTTCCAGCTCAGCCTATAAGTCTGGGTCACGGCGATCACAACACGGACATAGAGCTTCTCACTGTCGTGCTGATAGATCGTGATCGAATCCTGTTCGCCGGAGCCGGCCACGGTGGTCCAGTTCTCGCCGTCGGTGCTGGTCTGCCACTCCTTGACCACGGCGGAGGAAGGATTGTTGATCGTCGCTGTGAAGGTCAGGGCGCCGGACTGGGGGACACTCGTGAGCGCGTCGCCCGTGATCGTGTTCCCCTGGGCATCGGTCACGGTGATCGTTGCATCGAGATAGAGAGAATTGGCCGTATCCACGGCAACAGTACTCACATTAGTGGAGGCTGCTTCGGTGAAGAGGACCTGAACATCATGGGCAGAGTCAATGTTCTCCAGGGTGAGGGTATTCTCACGGTAGAGCGCATCCGTGCCGTCCCACATGTATTCCGCGCCGTCAACGGTCCACTTTTCCACCATCATGCCCGTATTGGGCACGGCGGTGAAGGTGACGGCGGCACTGTGCGCCACGGAGCCGCCGTTGGTCAGCGGGGAGCTTCCCGCCGCCGCGCTCAGGCTGCCGCCCGTGCCGGCACTGTATGTGATCTGGTGGGTCTGATTGGTGAAGGTGACGGAAACAGTGAGCTCTTTGCCGTAGGTGTCGGTCAGACTCTTCAGATACTCCAAGCGCGTCCCGGTGATTTCCAGCGTGTTGCCGTAAGTGCTGTAGCACCCGGTTACAGTAGACGAGCCAAGCTTTACCGTCCACTTTTCCACCGACCAGCCAGCCTTCGGCTCAGCGACGAACTTGAGTCCGTAATCCATGCTGATCTGGCTGCCGTTGTCAAAGACGAACTCGGTGCCGCTGGGATCGATATAGCGGGCGTAGACCTCGCCGTTTTCACCGGCGGAGAAATGCACCGTGATCTTGTCGCTGAAATAGTAGATGGTGTCCGTGTTGATGGTGACAATGTAGCGGGAGAGGAAGGTCGCCTTTGCAGTGTCATTGACATAGACCGGGGTGACGGTGTAAACGCCGGAGGTGGCACTGGCGTCAAGTGCGCCACTGCCGTCATAGAGATCGCAGGAGACGGTCATAACGTCAGTGAGAGAGACGGAGATGGGGTTGCCCTGCGCGTCGGTGACGGCCAGACCGATGGCATTTTTGGACGCCGGAACCGATCCGGTCCATGTGGGCGTGACGGTGATGGCGACCTTGTTCACTGTCAGAAGGGCGGAAGCAACGGTTTTGCCGTCCACCTGGGCGGAGAAGAGGTAGCTGCCCGCCGCGTTAGGTCTGTAGCTGTTGCCGCTCAGGGGTTCGTCGTTCACCAGATAGGTGACAGAGCCAGCGAAGGTACTCCATGCGGAACCCGTGCACTTTTCCAGATTCAGCGTGACGGTGGAACCGTCATAGCTGATGTTTGTGACCTGCTGGTCGCCCTGCCACACCCCAAGACGATAGCTGGTGTTGGGGTCACCGGCCCGGTAGTAGCACACAGCCGAGCTGGATTTGGTGGTGGCGGTGGCGGCAGCCGTGGCCACGATGCGGTAGAGTCCGGCCTTCGGCGCCGTCCAGGTGGCTGTGCCGTTGGCTGCCGTGATCTGCATCACCACGCCGGTGTCCGTGTTGGTGATGGTGAAGGTCACCACGCCGCCGCCGCTGGGGTTGACGGTGGCGGACAGGGTGAGCTGGGTGCCGGATACCGGGGCAGTGACGGTGCTGAGCACTTCCTGCTGCACGGTGACGGTCGTGAGCTTTGCGCTGTCGGCGTAAGGCTCAGTCTCACCGCTCTTGTAGAGCTTGGTGCCGGGGAGACGGTAGAAGGAAGCACCCGCCGTAGCAACACCGCTGGTCACGGTGTAGACCTGATAATGGTCGTAGCTGTCATCTCCGTCCGCGCTCAGGATCACGGTGCCGGCATTTTCGTAATACACCATGCGCAGGTCGGCATTGGTCAGGGTCTCGTTGCCATTTTCATCGACTGTTTTGTCAGGCTGAGGATCGGCCAGCGTAAAGGTAACGACTTCGCCAGTCACGGTTCTGGTGTAGTACTGGCCATCGCTGGTGTTGAACCAGTACTCCGTGAGGGTGGTGGTGTCCTCGCTCACGATGTATCGCTTCTCGTAACGGACGGTATCGGATTCTTCATAAAGACCGAGCGTGCCGTTGAAGTCTTCCGGAATGGTGTATGTGCCGTTATTATCAATCATATACTGGTCAGCATCCAGCGTCAGCGCACTGCCCGGCGTGTAGGTATCGCCGGTCTTCGTGACGGCGCAATATGTGCGGCTGCTGGTGCCAGTCGCAGTGTCGACTTGGTCATACACGCCGACATACGCATTGTTATCCGCGTCCTGATAGATCGTGTATTCCTTGCCGCTGTCATCCGTAACGGTCACCGGGACATACATATAGCTGCCGCTGGGCTCTTTCGTGACCGTCGTATGATCTGCCATGCCCGTATACGGTTTGGCGATGCTGCCGCTGCCCGTCACACCAGTTCCAGTCACGCTGATCGTCGTGGTGGTGTCCAGGCCGCTGAGATCCAGCGTGGCAACGGGCGAGTAATACGTGTCCACATCGCCTGCCGTGGAGGTCACGGTGACCACGCAGCGCAGGCTGCT
The DNA here is from genome assembly GCA_022772585.1 of Clostridiales bacterium. Classification (GTDB taxonomy): domain Bacteria; phylum Bacillota; class Clostridia; order Oscillospirales; family Oscillospiraceae; genus Pseudoflavonifractor_A. Next base: position 5,867 of record JALEZN010000030.1, on the reverse strand, counting down.
GCCGTTGAGGCTCTCGTCGATGTTCTTGAGGGTCAGGGAGCCGCCTGTCGCGCCCTTGACGGTTCCGATCATCTTACCGGGCAGCGTGTCCACGTCGAGCCAGCCGTGCCCGACGCCCGTTGCGCCGGCCTCAAGGAGCTGCCACTGATAGGCGCAGGACCCGCTTGCGCCGGTCACCTGCACTTGGATGTCTGCCGCTGTGCCGGTGCTTTGCAGGGTGCTGCCCTCCAGAGTGCTGCCATACAGAGCGAGCGTGACGCTGCTGTCCTCCGACTGGGTGCGCACGATGATGGAGGCGCTGTCCACGGACTCCACGGCATTCCCGCTGCTTAAGTCCACGCCCCGCACCACATAGGTGTAGGTCTCGCCGGGCTTGAGGCCGGTGAGCTGGAAGCTGGTCTCGTCGCCCAGCACCTCGCCGACCAGCACATGGGTGCTGTCGGTGTCGTCAAGCACGCGGTAAATGCGGTACTGCTGGGCGGGGCGGATGCCGGCGGACCAGCGCAGAGTGACGCTGTCGGTGGTGAAGCTCTCCGCCGTCAGTCCCATGCCGGGGGAGGGCGGGGCCACCACATCCTTTACCAGATAGGCGATCACGGGCACGGTGCTGCCGTTGAGTTCGCAGTTCCACGCGGCAAGCTTCCACTGGAAGTCATAGCCGGGCACCTCGACGCAGCTCACCGCGCCGGATTTGGTGGCGGAGCTGCCGTCGATGTGGGTCTTTTCGTGGGCGTAGGCAAAGCCCGCAGTGGCGCTGGCGGTGACGCCGCCGATCTTGGCAAAGACACTCAACGAGACCCCCAGATCATACGAGAAGGTCTTTTCCTGCTCCGCACCGCGGGTCCAGTATTGCATCATGGAGCCTTTGCCCTGATACTGCGCCCAGCCGCCGGATGAGTCGCCGTTGCTGCTGCCGACGGCCCCCGTCCCATTATACTGCACCGCATTCGTCAGCCCTTTTGTGCTGCTGCGGTAGCTGGCGGGGTTGCCGGGCTCACCCAGCTTGACGATGTTGTCATCGATGGGGTCAAGGCCGTCGTACTGCTCCGCCGCCTCGTTGTAGTCATCCACGGAGATCATGTTGGTGGCAGGCCGGCCGACCTTCTCCACCACCAGCTTCTTTCCGTTTTGATCCACATACCGGTAGGTGACCACCGGGCAGCGGTAGACCACCACCACGTTATCGCCGGTGTCGTTTCTGAATTCCATCCCCCACGAATCAGAGGTGGACTTGGCGGTGGTCCAGTTGTAAGCGCGCTCGATGGCCACCTCAAAACCGCCGCCGCTCTGGGTAATGCTGCTTTCAAACTCGTAGCCCACGGAGGAGCCCAGCGTGAAGCCGAAGGTGTTGGACGAGCCGTCGATCTTGGTGTCTTCGAGACCGTAGGTGGTCTCGCTGTTGTTGAAGGAGTCCTCGATCTCGGCAAAGTAGGGCGACGTCTCCAGAATGGCCAGCACGTCGGGCTTGCTGTAGTCCCGCGTGATCTCTTCCAGCTTGACGAGGATGCTGTCGTTATCCGTGTCCAGCGCGGCAAGGGAGACATAGAAGTTGCCCTTGTGCTCGGTGAGGTAGCCGGAGCGCTTGCTGTCATAATTGTCCTTCCAGGTGCCCTCATCGCTGCAGGTGGCCTCGTTATGGTAGAAGTACACCTGAGAATAGGCGTTGTTCTTGCCGCTCTGCTTCATGGCCGTGACACAGACCAGCTGCTCGCGCCCCTCGTCGTTGCCGTCGAAGTTGCCGGCGGTGACGGCGGCGACCGTAGTGTTGGTGAGCACGCGCCCGCCCGGAGCAAAGTCGTCCTTGCTTTTGAAGCCGCCGTGCGTGTATTTCTCCTCCAGCTTCTCGCCCTCACTGTCGCTGCGGTACACCGTGCCGGAGATGAACACCGCCTCCGCGGAGCCAAGGCCGCGGTCGGCATAGGCCTGCACCTGCAGAAGGCCGTTCACGTCCTCGCTCTCATAGAAGCCGCCTCTCGTCCAGCTGTTGGAATTGAGCTTCTGGTTGAAAGCTTCTCCGTATTGGCAGATGACGTTCTTGGTCTCCTTGTTCTTGACCCCCGTCACCTGCACGACGGACACGCCGATATTGTCGTCGCCGTCCACGTTGATGTGCTGCGTATTGTCCTGCTCGCCGTCGATAAAGCCGGCGGTGACGATCTCGGGGTAGTCCACGTCGGAGCCGATGGACATGATGACATTACCCACCGTGGAGGAGGCCCAGACAACGCGCTTGTAGTCCGCATCTTTTATATACAGACCGGGAGCAAGATCACCATTAGAATTACACTTGTTCTGAGAGCGGTAGCTGAGGTTCCATTTGCCGTCCGCGGTCGGCGTGAGGTCTGTCGTCTGGCCGTTCAGCTGATCGTAGATGAAGACCTGGGACTGCAGCTGCTTATCGCCGCTGGTCACGTCGTTCATGCCGGCGGTGACGATCAGCTCGTCAAAGCCGTCCTTGTCCACGTCCTCCGCCACCAGATCCACCATGGGCTGGTTGTGCATCTTGTCGATCACGTTGATCTGGTCGTTGCCCAGCAGCGTGAGCACGTTTGCGGAGACGGTGGACTTTTCCGTGCAGCTCACAGCGCTGTCGCTCACCGTGAAGGAATACTCCTTGATGGACGGGCTGGTTCCGTTCTTGGTTTCCTTCTTGCCGTCGGTCTGCGGGACATAGACCACAACGGTGTCCTTGCCGTCGCCGTCAAAGTCGCCGGCCGCGATGGAGAACGCGCCGTTGAGCTGGTGGACCTCCATGCTGCTGAGATGGTCAACATTGATAAATGTTCTTCCACCTGCGACACGGTTGTTGCTGCTGTCGGTCACATAAAGCTCAAGTGTGCCGGCGCTGGTGTTCAGCGCCAGATTGGCCACATACTCCTTCTTGCCGGCACCGTAGAGGTCCATGGCCGCCGTGGCCACGGCCTTGTAGCTCTCGGCCTTGGAGGTGAGCTGGCTCTGCCCGAATTTGTCGATCTTGTCTCTGATCGCCGCGGTGGTCGTTCCCTCCGTGCCGTTCCAGTCGAACAGGCCGGTCAGGCGGGTGGCGCTGTCGTACCCCATGGAGAAGAACAATTCGTTCTTTTCAAAAAGGGTCGTCCAGGTGCCGTAGCCGGTGCCGAAGGGCAGGTCGGCCTCCGCCGCCTTCTTTTCATCCTCCGACCAGTCTGGCGTGGAGATGCCGAAGGCGTCCTTGGTACCGGTGCTTGTGTTCTCCTCTGCCAGCGCCGGCAAGGTCATCGCAGGCAGCATGGACAGCACCATCACAAGGACGAGTGCCATACTCAGCAGCCTTTTTGCTGTCTTTTTCATGGGTTTGCTCCTTTCTGGGGAAAATTTTTCCGCGTGCTGCTGCGCCGGGGTGTCAGTTCTCGCTTCCTTCCGTACGGTCTGTACGGTTTGCTGCTCTGCTTTTCAGTCGGATACAGAGTACGGTCACAGATACGCCAATGACAAAGGCGGCAATGCCAATGACGACATATGCCCCTGCGCCGTCCCGCAGCAGCACCCCGCCGTAGCCGTCGGCTACCGCCGCTACGCCCGGTGTCTGTATGCTCCTGAAAAGAACGCCGATACCGGCCAGAAGAAACAGGCTGCACAATGTCAGGCAGGAAAACAGCCGGGTTTCATACCGCTTTCGGTACTGCCGTGTTCTGCTTCGTATCTCCCGCACCCGGGTTTCCGTCTTACCGGTCATCCAATAAACCTCCCTCCGTATGATTTTCAGGGGATGCAGTCTCTCTACTTTCTAAAAGACATGAAATCGAAAATCCTTCCACCCCAAACGACAATTTCTTTTTCAAAAAAATTGGGGCCGCCCCATTTCTGAGGCGGCCCGTCACGCAAAGCGGTCAGGCAAACATGAGCTTGAGTCTGGGAAGCAGGAGCCTTCCCACAAATAAGAGCGCGATCAGGACAGACGGGAACAGATAGCCGGCGGTCTGCCAGGCCCCGTCCCCCGAGATCAGCAGGTTATAGGTGGCATGGAACACGATACAGGCTCCCAGCAGGCCCACCGTTCCGGTAAAGGCCAGCCACCGGCGGCGGAATACATAAGACAGTCCGAACCCGATCAAAATGCCGCAGAGGATGTGCAGCGCTCCGGCGGAAAGCCCGCGGATCAGCAGAAACATCAGATTTTCCGCGCCGTTCTCCGTCAGATAGCACACATTTTCAAAGGTGGCAAAGCCTACGGCAAGGGCAACGGCGGCTTCGGGCAAATCCCGGACCTTTGGCTCAAAAATCAGAATGTAGAACAGCAGCGGGAGCAGCTTCATCACTTCCTCGCATACCGGTGTGATCTCAACCACGGCAACGGTGGCGCTGACGCCGTAATGTCCCATGAAGAAACTGTTGACATAGGCGGACAGCAGGCATACGCTCATTCCGGCGATCATAAACAGCATGAATGTCCGGGTGCGCCCTCCGATAAACAGGATGCACAGCGCCAGCGGGATGGCAAGGCAAACAAAAATATTCTCAATATAGATCATTTCTCCGCCGCCTCCCGAAGCGCCAGCGGCAGCAGCGCCGCAAATGAAAGCGTCAGCGTAATGTCCACGGCGAAGTAGAGATTAAAGCGGGTAAAGTCCTGCATAAAAACGGACACCACAAACAGGAGAAGCTGCAGTCCCACGCACAGCAGCAGCCAGCAGTCGGTCAGACCTCCTCCGCCTCTGCGCTGGAGCCGCCAAACCGCGAGATATACGATCGCGGAAAAAACCCCGGCAAATGCCGCGGAAACAAAATAGGACGGGCCGAACATCTGAAACGCCAGAACGACCGCCGCCGTAAGCAGGGCACAGAACAGGGACAGCAGGGAAAACAACGGCCTTACCCGGTCTGTCCGTACCATTTGGAACGACAGCAGGAACAGATACGCCGCCAGCCATGAAAACTCCGAAACATAGAAAACCTGCGGTACGTTGCCAAAAATAAAAATGTGCAGCACCCAATAGAGCGTTCCCATGGAAACGCAGACAAAAAACAGGGCCAGGATCAGGAAACGGCGGTCTTTGTGCCGGAGCGCCGCCGCGATCGCCGCGATCGCCGCACAAAACAGCACGGCAACCTGAAAACAGTTGTCGATCAGTTCAAAGTTCATCGTCCAAGTTCTCCCGCTGCTTCCTCTCATTCCTGCGGTGCAGGCGGTACAAAAGCACCGTCACGCATACGCCAAGCAGAAAGGCCATGAGTCCCATGAGGATATAGCCCAATGCCGCGTGGCTTCCAACCAGGCTTGCCGCGCCGGAAGCGTGGTGTACTTCACCGCCGGGGACGCCCGCCGTCCATCCAGGCATAAACGAGCCGATCCCAACGACGAGGATCAGACAGGCCGCGATGCAGATCGCATCCAATGCGCGCTGGTTCCGCTTTTGCCGTTCCCGTTTTATCTCCGCCGTCCGCTTATGAATCAATCCGGCGCGTTCTTCATTCGTCCGCATAGGTAAATCCCTCCTGTTCCAGGATCGCTTTCAGACTTTGCTTCCCGCGGTAGACCAGCTTTGTGATCTGCCCCTCGCTTTGATTCATAACCGTTGCCGCATTGCGGTAGCTCATATCCTCAAAGTAGACCAGATAAAGAGATTCCCGGTATTCCACCTTCAATTTTTCAAGGGCGTCATAGAGCTGGCGGCTGCGCTCTCTGCGAGAAAGCTCCGTGTCAGCCAGCACGTCACTCTGCGGCTCAAAGTCCAATTCCTCAAAACGCAGAAAGCTGTGCCTGTGCTTTTTCCTGTGGCGCAAGGCGAGATTTCGCGCCGTTTTATACAGATACGCCTTAAACGCTCCCGCGCCTGTGATCGGACGCTCTTTTGCAAAAATCTGTGAAAATGCTTCGATCATCAGGTCCTCGGCTTCGTGCATATCTT
>JALEZN010000025.1 GCA_022772585.1 Clostridiales bacterium | reverse complement strand
GCCCGGGCCAGCGATATCAATGACGCCATGAAGATCGCCGCCGCCCACGCCCTGGCGGATCTCATCGACGAGACGAAGCTCTCCGCCGACTATATCATCCCCGCCGCCTTCGATCCCCGGGTCTGCCCGGCGGTGGCTTCCGCCGTGGCCAAAGCCGCCCGGGAGTCCGGTGTGGCCCGCCTGTAAAGAGCCGGCGTCCCGCGGGGAAGGAGCTATACGCAAACCATCATGCGCCGCAAGGCGCATGATAGTTTTATTCATGCAAACCGCCGGGGAGCCCGCTTCCGCCTGCAATCCGGCAGGCAGCTGCCCTTGGGCGCTTTGCCGGAAAAGCTGGTTGTATATATGCAGGAAAAGACGTATATTCAGGCAATATATACACTTTGGCTGGAAATAGCTGAAAAAACGTGCAAAAATAAACAGCGCCGGATAAAAACATTGTGCAAATTGCGTATTGAATAAATATGCATTAAGGTTGTATAATTCACCCATCATCAAAAACAAAGCAAAAACGGAGGCAACTATCATGAGCAACAAAGAGATCAAAAAGGTCGTCCTGGCCTATTCCGGTGGTCTGGACACTTCCATCATCATTCCCTGGCTGAAGGAAAACTACAACGATCCCGAGATCATCGCCGTCTCCGGCAACGTGGGGCAGGCCGACGAGCTGGAGGGCCTGGAGGAGAAGGCTCTCAAGACTGGCGCTTCCAAGCTGATCGTGGCCGACCTGGTGGACGAGATGGTGGACGACGTCATCATCCCCTCCCTGAAGATGGACGCCAAGTATGAGACCTACCTGCTGGGCACCGCCTTTGCACGCCCCATCATCGGCAAGAAGCTGGCGGAGATCGCCCTGGCGGAGGGAGCCGACGCCATCTGCCACGGCTGCACCGGCAAGGGCAACGACCAGGTTCGTTTCGAACTGGCCATCAAGCGCTTTGCTCCCGGCATGAAGATCATCGCTCCCTGGCGTGAGTGGGACATCAAGTCCCGTGACGAGGAGATCGACTACGCCGAGGCCCACAATGTGCCGCTGAAGATCACCCGGGAGACCAACTATTCCAAGGACAAGAACCTGTGGCACCTGAGCCATGAGGGTCTGGATCTGGAGGATCCCTCCAACGAGCCCAATTATGACAAGCCCGGCTTCCTGGAGATGGGCATCTCTCCCTTCAAGGCTCCCGATGAGCCCACCTATGTGACCCTGGACTTTGAAAAGGGCGCGCCTGTGGCCCTCAACGGCGAGAAGATGAAGGCCTCCAAGATCATTGAAAAGCTCAACGAGATCGGCGGCGCCAACGGCATCGGTATCATCGACATCGTGGAGAACCGGCTGGTGGGCATCAAGGATCGCGGCGTCTATGAGACCCCCGGCGGTACCATCCTCTACTTCGCCCATGCCCAGCTGGAGATGATCACCATGGACAAGGACACCCTCCATGCCAAGCAGAAGATGGCGGTGGACTTCGCCGATCTGATCTACAACGGCAAGTGGTTCAGCCCCGTCCGGGAGGCCATGAGCGCCTTCGCCGACAAGGCCAACGAGTTCGTCACCGGCACCGTGAAGCTGAAGCTCTACAAGGGCAACATCATCCCCGCCGGCATGACCTCTCCCTACTCCCTGTACTCTGAGAATCTGGCCACCTTCGACGAGTCCGACTATGACCAGAAGGATGCCCAGGGCTTCATCAACCTGTGGGGCCTGCCCGACAAGGTCCAGGCGCTGCGGGCTCAGGGCAAGCTGAAGTAAACCCATAAGAGCCATCGACAAAGGGTGGGGGACGCTGCCTGCCGCGGGTACCGTTCCCCACCCTACAATTGTTTCCATTTTCCTTTGATACAAATTTCAAACGAAATGCTTTCATTTGAAATTCCGTGCGCCGCGCGCACTGGTATCATGCGTGCCGCATGATACCGCGTCTCATAAAACCTGACGCGCTTTGCGCTATAAAAAGCTTTTCAGGCTTTTTATTAGATTTTAGTACAACTCAACGACGAGGTGCTGCTGCTATGAAATTATGGGCTGGACGGTTCCAGAAGGAGACCGATACCCTGGTAAACGACTTCAATTCCTCCATCACCTTTGACGCCCGGCTCTACAAGGAGGATATCGCGGGCTCCATGGCCCATGCCGCCATGCTGGGTAAGACCGGGATCATCGAGGAGCACGAGGCCGAGAAGATCATCGACGGCCTGAAGGCAATTCTGGCCGACATTGAGAGCGACAAGGTGGAGTTCTCCGTGGAGAACGAGGACATCCACATGAATATCGAGACCATGCTGACCGAGCGCATCGGCCAGACCGGCAAGCGGCTCCACACCGCCCGCAGCCGGAACGACCAGGTGGCGGTGGATTTCCGCCTCTTCGTCAAGAAGGAGATCCCGGTCATCATCGGCCAGATCAAGAAGCTGGAGGAAGTGCTGGTCAAAAAAGCGGAGGCCAATCTGGACACCGTCATGCCCGGCTACACCCATCTCCAGCGGGCCCAGCCCACCACCTTCGCCCACTACATGATGGCCTACGCCAACATGCTCAAGCGGGACATCACCCGGTTTGAGGACTGCATGGGGCGCATGGACGAGTGCCCCCTGGGCGCCGGAGCCCTGGCCACCTCCACCTATCCGGTGGACCGCTTCCAGACCGCGGCGGCCCTGGGCTTCCAAAAGCCCACCGACAACTCCATGGACTCGGTCTCCGACCGGGACTATGCCATTGAGTTCCTCTCCGCCTGCTCCATCCTGATGATGCACCTCTCCCGGTTCTCCGAGGAGATCATCCTGTGGTGCTCCTGGGAGTTCAAGTATGTGGATCTGGACGACGCCTATTCCACCGGCTCCTCCATCATGCCCCAGAAGAAGAACCCCGACGTGGCCGAGCTGGTCCGGGGCAAGACCGGCCGGGTGTACGGCAGCCTCATCACCCTGCTCACCGTGATGAAGGGCCTGCCCCTGGCCTACAACAAGGATATGCAGGAGGACAAGGAGCCGGTGTTCGACGCCATCGACACCGTGGAGCTGTGCATCCCTGTGTTCACCGCCATGCTGGACACCCTTACCGTCAAGGAGAAGAACATGCGCGCCGCGGCCTCCGGCGGCTTCATCAACGCCACCGACTGCGCCGATTACCTGGTGAAGAAGGGCATGCCTTTCCGGGAGGCCTACATGATCGTGGGCAAGCTGGTCAACTTCTGTATCAAGAGCGGCGAGACTCTGGATACCCTGCCTCTCAAGGACTTCAAGGCCGTGTCCCCCGTGTTCGAGCAGGATGTGTATCAGGCCCTGGAGCTGAACACCTGCGTCAACGGCCGCCAGGTCTACGGTGGACCGGCGAAGGCCAGCGTGGAAAAGCAGATCGCCAATATCAAGGCATTTCTGGCCGAGCGGGAGGGCTGAGGCCGGTTCCGGAACGGTTCCGGTACGCAGGAGCCCGAGATGAGAAAGGATGGGAACGTATGAGTAAACCCAAGGTGTACATAGACGGCAAGGAGGGCACTACCGGCCTCCAGATCTACGAGCGGCTGGGTCAGCGGGATGACATCGAGCTGCTGCTCATTGATGAGGACAAGCGCAAGGACACGGAGGAGCGGAAGAAGCTCCTCAACGCCGCCGACATCGTCTTTCTCTGTCTGCCCGACGCGGCAGCCAAAGAGGCGGTGAGCCTGATTGAGAACGACACCACCAAGGTCATCGACGCCTCCACCGCCCACCGCACCGCCAAGGGCTGGGTCTACGGCCTGCCCGAGCTCTACCGCTATCCCGGCGAGGTGATCGGCCAGTCCGCCCGGGTGGCCAATCCCGGCTGCCACGCCACCGGCTTCCTGTCCTCGGCGGCGCCGCTGGTCTCCCTCCACATCCTGCCCGCCGACTACCCCCTGACCTGCTGCTCCCTCACCGGCTACTCCGGCGGCGGCAAGAAGATGATCGCCCAGTACGAGGGGGAGGACAAGACGGAGGACCTGTACAGCCCCCGGATCTACGGCACCACCCTCAAGCACAAACACCTGCCCGAGATGCAGAAGATCTCCGGCCTGGAGAAGCCGCCGGTGTTCTGTCCCATCGTGGATGACTATTACAAGGGAATGGCCACCACCATCATGCTCCACAACCGTTACCTGAAGGGCCAGCCCACGGCGGAGGAGATCTGCTACATCCTCTCGGCCTATTACGCGGGCCAGAAGCTGATCTCGGTGCGCTGGGGCGGCGACGGCCCCATGCTCCCCGCCAACGCCCTGGCCGGCACCGACCGGCTGGAGCTGGTGGTCTGCGGCCATGAGGATCAGACCATCGTCACCGCCCTCTTCGACAACCTGGGCAAGGGCGCATCCGGCGCGGCGGTGCAGAACATGAACATCATGCTGGGCCTGGACGAGACCACGGGCCTCAACCTGGGCTGACTATATTCTGATTCCGGAAGGATTTGATCGTATGAAGCAGATTTCCGGCGGCGTCACGGCCGCGAAAGGATTCAAGGCCTGGGGCGTCCACTGCGGCGTGAAGGCCGGCAGCAAGAAGGAGAAGAACGACCTGGCCATGATCCTCTCGGAGCGGGAGTGCAATGCCGCGGCCGCCTATACCATGAACCGGGTCAAGGCCGCGCCCATCTACGTGACCATGGACCACCTGGAGGACGGCACCGCCTGGGGCGTCATCGCCAACAGCGGCAACGCCAACGCCTGCTGTCCCATGAGCCACGAGAACGCGGAGCTCATGAGCGAGTACGCCGCCGCCGCCACCGGCCGGAAGGCCTCCGACTTCGTGGTGGCATCCACCGGCGTCATCGGACAGACCATCAATATCGCCGCCATCGAGAAGGGCGTGCCCCGGGTGGCGGCGGGCCTGAGCGCCGACGGCTCTGATGAGGCGGCCCACGCCATCATGACCACCGATACCGAGAAGAAGGAGATCGCCGTCACCTTCACCCTGGGAGGCAAGCAGGTGACCATCGGTGCCATCGCCAAGGGCTCTGGCATGATCCACCCCAACATGGGCACCATGCTCTGCTTTATCACCACCGACTGCGCCATTACCCAGGAAATGCTCTCCGAAGCCCTCCACGAGACGGTACCCAAGACCTTCAACCGGGTGACGGTGGACGGGGACACCTCCACCAACGACATGTGCGTGGTGCTCTCCAACGGCATGGCGGAAAATCCCCTCATCGAGTGGAAGGACGACAACTACACCGTGTTCCACAAGGCACTGCACCAGGTGTGCGAGCATCTGGCCCGCGCCATTGCCGGGGACGGCGAGGGCGCCAGCCGCCTCATCACCTGCACGGTCCACGCCGCCCGCAGCGAGGAGAGCGCCGAGCGCCTGGCCAAGGCGGTGGTGGGCTCCCCCCTGGTGAAGGCCGCCATGTTCGGCTCCGACGCCAACTGGGGCCGGGTGCTGTGCGCCATGGGCTACTCCAAGGCACCCTTCCGCCCCGAGTACGTGGACGTGAAGTTCGCCTCCGCCGTGGGCGAGATCCTGGTGTGCCGGGAGGGTATGGGAGTGGACTTTGACGAGGAGGCCGCCAAGAGCATCCTGTCCCAGGACGAGGTGATCATCCTGGTGGACCTCCACGAGGGGGAGCACCTGGCTACCTGCTGGGGCTGCGACCTGACCTACGACTATGTGAAAATCAACGGCGATTACCGGACATAAGAGGTGTGGAAGATCATGTCCTATTCCCATGTGGAGCGGGCCCAGGTGCTGGCCGAGGCCCTGCCCTATATCCAGAAATATAACGGCAAGACCGTGGTGGTGAAATATGGCGGCAACGCTATGATCTCCGACGAGCTGCGCCAGGCGGTGATCTCCGATATCATCCTTCTCCATCTGGTGGGGGTGCGGGTGGTGGTGGTCCACGGCGGCGGGCCGGAGATCACCGAAATGCTCAAGAAGATCGGCAAGGAGTCCAAATTTGTGGACGGCCTGCGCTACACCGATCAGGAGACCATGGATATCGTCCAGCAGGTGCTGTGCGGCAAGGTGAACAAGAACATGGTGGCCACCCTGAACCGCCTGGGCGGCAAGGCCGTGGGCCTGTGCGGCATGGACGCCGGCCTGTTCCAGGCCAAACAGCTGGACGAGAAGTACGGCCTGGTGGGTGAGATCACCGCCGTGGATCCCAAGGCGGTGGAGGACTGCCTGGAAAACGGCTATATCCCCGTGGTGTCCACTGTGGCCCAGGGGATGGATCAGGAGACG
>JALEZN010000138.1 GCA_022772585.1 Clostridiales bacterium | reverse complement strand
TTAGGATTCTTCGGGCGTACTCAATACTGTTTTACGGACACCGCCTTATTGTCCGGGGGCACGTTTTTACTCGTTTTTTACAGGATCCTGCCGTCCTTCACCACGATCTTGCCGCCCTTGAGCACATAGAGCCGCTCCGATTGGCTGATGATGGCCTCCTTGGCGGTGGGGGCGTCCAGGATCACCAGGTCGGCCCGGCAGCCCTGGGCCAGGCCATAGTCCGGGATCATGGTATTGCGGGCGGGGCGGGTGGTGATCATCCGCATGACCTCGTCCAGCTGGTCCGCCGTGCCGTACTGCAGCACCTGGGCGGCGAAGAGGGCCTCCTCCAGCAGGTCGCCGTTGCCGAAGGGGCGGTAGGGGTCCCGCACGTTGTCGGAGGCCACCGCCACGTTGGCCCCGGCCTTCAGGAACTCATCTACCCGGGTGACGCCCCGGCGGATGGGCTGCTTGTCCTTCCGGCCCATGAGGAACATGTTGCAGGAGGGGAGGGTGATAATGTTGATCCCGGCCTCCACCGCCTCGCAGATGGCCCGGTGGGCCGGCTCGTCCTCCACGGCGCACAGGGCGGTGACATGGCCGCAGGTCACCCGGCCCTCCATGTGATAGCGCTTGGTGTGCTCGATGACGCTGAGGAAGCAGCTGATGTCGGGCTCGTCCCGCTCGTCGATGTGCAGGTCCAGAGGGAGGCCGTATTCCTCCGCCAGGGCGAATACCTGGTCGATGTTGCCCATGGGGTCGTCGGTAAAGAGCGGGTAGCCCGCAATAAAGTCGATCTCCCCGGCCTTCGCGGCGGCGCGGAACTCCCGGTCGTACTCGGGCGTCCACTGGGTGATGTTATAGAGGTCCAGCCGGCCCCGGTACTCCTCCTTCAGCTCGTTGATGGCCTGAAGGGAGCCCATGCCCCACTGGGGACACACCAGCACATGGCTCTTCACCGCGCTGGCGCCCGACGCCAGTTCCCAGTCCAGCACCCGGCGGGAGCGGGCCTTGATGTCCTCCACCATCCCCTCCGGCGGGATCTTGGCCAGATAGCGGGTAAAAATGCCATAGGCCTCCTGCAGGTTGGGGGTGTCCTCGTCCACGGCGGTAAAGGACTTGTCCAGATGGGTGTGGGACTCCACAAAGCCGGGGACCACCAGCTTGTTGTCGGCCCGCAGCTCGGTGGGGGCGGTCATGGGCAGGTCGGGGCCGATCTGAACGATCTTCCCGTCCCGCACGGCGATATCCAGCCCCTTGCCCACATCAAATACGTTCGCGTTGCGGATCAGTACCTCACAGGTATCCATGTATATTTCCTCCGTTTTCTTCTGTTTTCCGGTATCTCAGCATCCGATCAGGGCACGATACTCCTCTTCGCTTCTCACCCGGCCCACTGCCGAGAGGGACGCACGCTCAAAGTCAAAGAGCTCCTCCGCCAGGGTGCGGACGTCCTCAGGCGTCACGGCATCGTAGGCCGCGATGATCTCGTCCGGGTCCGCCACCCGATCCTGGAACAACTCGCACCGGCCCAGACGGCTCATGCGGGCCTGGGTGGACTCCAGTCCCATGAGGATGTTGGCCTTGGCCTGCTCTCTGGCCCGGTCCAGCTCCGCCGCGGTGACCCCGTTGCGCACATAGTCCCGCACCACGCCGCAGATGGTGGTCAGGGCCTCTTCCTCGGTCTCCCTGCCCAGGGCAGTGTAGATGGCGAAGAGCCCGGTATCCGCGTGTCCCGCGGTGTAGGAATAGATGGAGTAGCACAGTCCCCGCTTCTCCCGCACCTCCTGCCACAAAGGGGAGGACATGCCGCTGCCCAGCGTGGTGGACAGCAGCTGCAGGGCAAAGCGCCGCTCGTCCCGGTAGGACAGGCCGGGAAAGGCCAGGGTCAGGTGGTTCTGCTCGCCGCTCTTCCGCTTCAGGGTAAAGGCGGGGGCATAGGCCGCCGGCTTCTCGATCTGGGGCCGGCCGGGCTCCATGGCGCCGAAGCGTTCCTTCAGCTCCTCCACGTCCCGCTCCCGGAAGCTGCCCGCCAGGGCCACCACCACCCGGTCGGGCCGGTAGTGCCCGCACATGTATCCCTTGAGCCAAACGCCGTCCATCTTCTCCAGCGTGGCGCGCCGGCCCAGGATGGGCCGGGCCAGCGGCGAGCCCTTGAACACCGCGGCGGCCAGGCGCTCGGCGCACAGGTCCTCCGGGTTGTCGTCGCACATGCCGATCTCCTCCAGGATCACGCCCCGCTCGGTACGCACGTCGCGCTCGTCAAACCGGGAGCAAAAGAACATGTCACACAGGATGTCGGTGGCCCGGGGGAGGTGGGTGTCCAGCACCCGGGCGTGGAAGCAGGTGCACTCCTTGGTGGTAAAGGCGTTGACCTGGCCCCCCACCGCGTCCATCTCCTCGGCCAGACGCGCCGCCGTGCGGCGTTCGGTGCCTTTGAACACCATATGCTCGATAAAATGGGCCGCCCCGTTCTCCGCCGCCTTCTCGTGGCGGGAGCCGGTACCCACCCAGATGCCCAGGGCCGCCGAGCGCACCCCCGGCATCCGCTCAGTGACGATGCGCACGCCGTTGGGCAGCGTGATCTTCTGTTCCATATCCTGATCCCTTTCCCGCCGTCCTTCCATGGCCGCGGAAGGAACGTTTTTCGTCATTATATCATTTCTTTCGGCCCCTGTCAGTAAAAAGAACATGGAAACCTCCCTCTGCCTGTGATAAACTGGTGGCAGTACCACGCAAAGGAGGCTCTTATACATGGATCTCGACCAGTCTCTGGACACGCTGCTCCGGGCCCTGCTGGAGGAGGCGGGCAGGCCCGTGGTCCTGCCCGAGTCCCATGCCGAGCGGCGCAAACTGCTCCGCGCCCTGATGAACGTCCGTCCCCCCAAGCCCATCGACCCCGAACTGCTGACCCTTCAGGATGCCATTTTGCAGGAAGAGCTCTCCCATAAGCCGGTGGCGGACGCCGCCGGTCTGCCCCCTTCGCCCCTGGACAGCCGGCTCTCCCTGTGGCAGGGCGATATCACCCTGCTGCGGTGTGACGCCATCGTCAATGCCGCCAACTCCGCCCTGCTGGGGTGCTTTCTTCCCCTGCACAGCTGCATCGACAATGCCATCCATTCGGCCGCCGGCATTCAGCTGCGGCTGGCCTGCCATGCGCTGATGGAGGCCCAGGGCCATGAGGAGCCCCCCGGCCGGGCCAAGCTGACCCCCGGCTTCCAGCTCCCCGCCCGGTATGTGCTCCACACCGTGGGGCCTGCGGTGCGGGGAGAACTGACCCAGGCCCACCGGGACGCTCTGGCCTCCTGCTACCGCTCCTGTCTGGAGCTGGCCGAGGCCCACGCGCTGGAACGCGTGGCCTTTTGCTGCATTTCCACCGGGGTATACGGCTTCCCGCCCGACCAGGCCGCCCCCATCGCCGTGGACACCGTCCGGCAGACCCTGGACCGCTGCCCCCATGTGAAGCAGGTGGTCTTTAACGTATTTACCGACAGCGACCTGGCACTCTACCGGGCCCTGCTGGACTGAGACGCAAAAACCGGACCGGAGATCCAAAGATCTCCGGTCCGGTTCGTTTTTGCTGTGCAGCAGTGCGCTGCCCGCGCATGAAGTTTTATACGGCAGCCACGTTGTTTTTCCACTTGCCCGAGAAATAGTAAATCAGGATGATGATCAGGGAGCCCACCGACGCCGCCGGGGCGCCCAGGCCCACGCCGAACATCCCCATATCCAGCACCAGGGAGAACAGGATGCACACCGGGATGCGCAGGAGCAGGGCGGACATCATGTTGTTGAGCAGGGAGAAGGTGGTGTGTCCGCTGGCGATGAAAATGCCGTTGATGCAGAAGCACAGGGGGACCAGCAGATAGTCAAAGCAGAAGGACTTCATATACACCACGCCGTACTCGACGAGCTCCGGCTCCTGGTTGAACAGCCCGATGATCTGTGCGGGGAAGAGCCGGGCGATGAGGAAGATCACGGCGCTGATGGCATAGGCGATGCCGGTGCCGATCCAGCAGGTCTTGATCGCCCGGTCCCACCGGTCGGCGCCGATGTTTTGGGCGCACACCGTGGAGATGGAGGCCCCCAGGGCGATGGCGGGCATGATGGCAAAGCCGTTGAACTTGGACACCACCCCCACCGCGGCCGAGGCGTTCTCCTGGCCAATGATGTTGGTGAGCACCGTGATGATCAGAAAGGACAGGCTGGTCACGCCGTTCTGCACCGCTGAGGGCAGGCCCAGACGGAAGATATGGGTCATGTAATGGCGGTTGATGCGGAAGGATCCGGGTTTGAAGTCGAACACGAAGCCGTCCCGCACCAGGGTGACCATGCACAGCACCACGCTCAGCCCCTGGGAGAACACGGTGGCAATGGCGGCGCCCAGGGCCCCCATGGAGAACCCGGCCACCAGCACCAGGTCCAGCACGATATTGGTCACGCAGGCGATGGTGACAAAGTAGAAGGGCCGCTTGGAATCCCCCATACCCCGCTGCACGGCACTGAGCACGTTGTAGGCAAAGATGAAGATGATACCGGCACAGGTGACGGTGAGATACCGGTCAGCCTCCTCAAAGGCGGCGGCGGGGGTCTGGATCAGCCGGAGCACCGGCACCCGCAGGAAGATCATCAGCACCGTGATCACCGCGCCGGCGATGAGCAGGGTGGTCATCAGGGTGGCCGTGACCTCCTCCATCACCTTGCGCTCCTTCCGGCCCATGGCCTGGGCGATGAGGATGGTGCCGCCGGTGCACAATCCCACCACCAGATTGGTGAGGATAAAGGTGATCTGGCTGCCGATGTTGACGCCCGACATGCTGATGTTGCCGCTGAAATTGCCCACGATGAGCATATCAGCCACACTGTAGAAGGACTGGACCAGGTTGGAGGCCAGAAAGGGGAGAGCGAACAGGATCAGCTGCTTGACCACGCTGCCCTCCGTCAGGTCCCGCTCATAGCGGCTGGGTTTTGTCATTTGCTGAGACATGGATACGACTCCTCACTTCGATACTGTCTTTCGTTCTGTCTGTAATATTAGGATACGGAAAAACATGTATCCTGTCAATACATCCTGAAGATATCTGCTCCCACTCTGTCCGGAGGTCCTTCCCCGCTGTATAAAGAGCCCGCCCCGGCACAGCCGGGGCGGGCAAATCACACACACAAGGAATTGCGCTTACTTGTACAGCTCGGTCAGCTTCACCAGGTGCTCGTAGCGGGCCTTGGCAGCCTCCTCGTTCTGAGCGAACAGCTCCTTGGCCTGGTCGGGGAAGGAACGGGTCAGGGAGGAGTAGCGGGCCTCGTTCATCAGGAACTCCTGATAGCCGCCGGCGGGCGCCTTGGAGTCCAGGGTGAAGGGGTTCTTGCCCTCGGCCTTGGCGGCGGGGTTGAACCGGAACAGGTTCCAGTAGCCGCACTCCACGGCCTTCTTCATCTCGGACTGGCAGTTGGTCATGCCGCCCTTGATGGAGTGCATCTCACAGGGAGCGTAGCCGATGATGAGGGAGGGACCGTGATAGCTGACGGCCTCGTTGATGGCCTTCAGGGTCTGAGCGGGGTTGGCGCCCATGGCCACCTGGGCCACGTACACATAGCCGTACTGCATGGCGATCTCGCTCAGGGACTTCTTGGCCACCCGCTTGCCGGCCGCGGCGAACTGAGCCACCTGGCCGATGTTGGAGGCCTTGGAGGCCTGGCCGCCGGTGTTGGAGTAGACCTCGGTGTCGAAGACGAAGACGTTCACATCCTCACCGGAGGCCAGGACGTGGTCCAGACCGCCGTAGCCGATGTCGTAAGCCCAGCCGTCGCCGCCGAAGATCCACACGGCCTTCTTGGACAGGAACTCCTTCTTGTCCAGGATTTCCTTGGAGACGGGGCAGCCGGCAGCGGCGGCCTTCTCCAGCTCGGCCACCAGCGCGGCGGTAGCCTCGCCGTTGGCGGCGCCGTCCTCGGCAGTCTCGAAGAACTTGTCGGCGGCGGCCTTCAGCTCGGCGCTGGCGCGCTCGTCGGCAGCCACAGCCTTGACCTTCTCCATCAGGCTGTTGCGGATGGCCTTCTGGCCGAAGTACATGCCCAGACCGTGCTCGGCGTTGTCCTCAAACAGGGAGTTGGCCCAGGCGGGACCCTGACCGCACTTGTTGACGGTGTAGGGAGAGGTAGCGGCGGGGCCGCCCCAGATGGAGGAGCAGCCGGTGGCGTTGGAGATATACATCCGCTCGCCGCAGACCTGGGTCACCAGGCGGGCATAGGCGGTCTCGGCGCAGCCGGCGCAGGAGCCGGAGAACTCCAGCATGGGCTGCTTGAACTGGCTCTCCTTCACGTTGGCGGAAGAGGCCATGTCCTTCTTCTCGGCGACCTCGGCCACCATGTAGTCGAAGACCTTCTGCTGAGCGGCCTCCTGCTCCTGGGGAACCATGGTCAGGGCCTGGACGGGGCAGACCTTGGCGCAGACGCCGCAGCCCATGCAGTCCAGGGGGGAGACGGCGATGGCAAACTTATAGGTGCCCTTGCCCTTGCCGGCCTTGATGTCCACGATCTTGGACTCGGCGGGAGCCTTGGCGGCCTCCTCGTCGGTCAGCGCGTAGGCGCGGATGGTGGCGTGGGGGCAGACATAGGAGCACTGGTTGCACTGGATACACTTGCTCTGGTCCCAGGTGGGAACACTGACGGCAACGCCGCGCTTCTCATAGGCGGCGGCGCCCAGCTCGAAGGTGCCGTCCACGTGATCGGTGAAGGCGGACACGGGCAGGCTGTCGCCGTCCATCTTGTCGATGGGCACCAGCAGGCTCTTCACCATCTTCACGGTGGCGGGGCGGCCGGTAAGCTCGGTCTCGCAGACGCAGTCCTCGGCGGTGGCCCAGGAGGCGGGCACGTCAAACTTCTTGAAGGCGGTGGCGCCGGCCTCGATGGCCTTGTGGTTCATATCCACCACGTCCTGGCCCTTCTTCAGGTAGGAATGGGTGGCGGCATCCTTCATGTACTGGATGGCCTCAGCCTGGGGCATCACCTTGGCCAGGGAGAAGAAGGCGGACTGGAGGATGGTGTTGGTGCGCTTGCCCATGCCGATCTTGGCGGCCAGGTCGATGGCGTCGATGGTGTAGACCTGGACGTTGTGCTCGGCGATGTAGCGCTTGGCCACGGCGGGCATATGCTTGTCCAGCTCCTCATCGCTCCACTGGCAGTTGATCAGGAACACGCCGCCGTCCTTCACGTCGCGGACCATGGGGAAGCCCTTGATGATGTAGGAGGGGTTGTGGCAGGCCACGAAGTCGGCCTTGTTGATGTAGTAGGGGCTCTTGATGGGCTTGTCGCCGAAGCGCAGGTGAGACACGGTCACGCCGCCGGTCTTCTTGGAGTCGTACTGGAAGTAGGCCTGCACATACTTGTCGGTGTGGTCGCCGATGATCTTGATGGAGTTCTTGTTGGCGCCGACGGTACCGTCGCCGCCCAGGCCCCAGAACTTGCACTCGATGGTGCCCTCAGCGGCGGTGTTGGGCGCCTTGTGCTCAGGCAGGGACAGGTTGGTAACATCGTCCACAATGCCGATGGTGAACTGGCGCTTGGGCTCGGCCTTGGAGAGCTCCTCGTACACGGCGAACACGCTGCGGGGAGGAGTATCCTTGCTGCCCAGGCCGTAGCGGCCGCCGATGATGGTGGCCTGACGGCCGGCGTTGGCAAAGGCGGTGACCACGTCCAGGTAGAGAGGCTCGCCCTGGGCGCCGGGCTCCTTGGTGCGGTCCAGCACGGCGATCTTGGTGGCGGTGGCGGGGATGGCGGCGAGCAGCTTGTCAGCGCGGAAGGGCCGGTACAGGCGGACCTTCACCAGGCCCACCTTCTCGCCGTGGGCGTTCAGGTAGTCGATGACTTCCTCAGCCACGTCGCAGATGGAACCCATGGCGATGATGACGCGGTCAGCGTCGGCGGCGCCATAGTAGTTGAAGAGCTGATAGTCGGTGCCCAGCTTGGCGTTGACCTTGCCCATGTACTCCTCCACGATGCCGGGGACGGCGTCGTAGTAGGGGTTGCAGGCCTCGCGGTGCTGGAAGAACACGTCGCCGTTCTCGTGAGAGCCGTGCATCACGGGGCGCTCGGGGTTCAGGGCGCGCTTGCGGAAAGCCTCCACGGCGTCCATGTCGCACATCTCGGCCAGATCCTCGTAATCCCAGATAGCGACCTTCTGGATCTCATGGGAGGTACGGAAGCCGTCGAAGAAGTTGATGAAGGGCACGCGGGACTTGATGGTGGCCAGGTGAGCCACGGCGGACAGGTCCATGACCTCCTGCACGTTGCCCTCGGCCAGCATGGCGAAGCCGGTCTGGCGGCAGGCCATGACGTCGGAGTGGTCGCCGAAGATGTTCAGCGCGTGGGACGCCACGGTACGGGCGGACACGTGGAACACGCAGGGCAGCAGCTCGCCGGCGATCTTGTACATGTTGGGGATCATCAGCAGCAGGCCCTGAGAGGCAGTGTAGGTGGTGGTCAGGGCGCCGGCGGCCAGGGAGCCGTGCACGGTGCCGGAAGCGCCGGCCTCAGACTGCATCTCCACGACCTTGACGGTGGTGCCGAAGATATTCTTGCGGCCCGCGGCGGCCCACTGGTCCACGTTGTCGGCCATGGGGCTGGAGGGGGTGATGGGGTAGATGCCCGCAACCTCAGTAAATGCGTAAGATACGTGGGCGGCCGCTGTGTTGCCGTCCATCGTTTTCAGCTTTCGAGCCATAAAACGATTCCTCCTTGTGTGGTTTTCCTTTTCAGCAGCGTTTTCATTCTAACACCAACCTTTCTTTTTGTAAATCGCTTCACGGAAAAGAAATATTATTTCCAGTAAAAAAATCGCGGTTAAAAATAGTAACTCTATCTAAACTCTCCATTTCAATTGAAAAAAAGCATAAAATGGGCTATCATGTATACGCAGGGAATATACTCCCCGGAGAACTGAACCGGCGGTTCTTATCTCAGGGCTCCGCCCGGGGAGCATCCCATCCCACAGGAAAGGAAACAGGTGGAACCATGTTCTGTAAAGTTCGCTCGCTGGGTCTCCACGGCGTGACCGGATACGAGGTCACGGCGGAGTGCGACCTCTCCAACGGCCTGCCCGCCTTTGACGTGGTGGGTCTGCCCGACGCGGCGGTGAAGGAGGCCCGGGACCGGGTGCGCTCTGCCGTGAAGAACTGCGGCTTCCGCTTTCCCGTCTCCCGCATCACGGTGAACCTGGCCCCCGCCGACCGGCGGAAGGCCGGCACGGTGTACGACCTGCCCATGCTGGTGGGCATCCTGGCCGCCGGTGGACAGCTCCCGCCCCCTGATCCCCGGGCCGCTTTTGTGGGGGAGCTCTCCCTGGCCGGCGCCCTGCGCCCGGTGACCGGCATGCTCCCCATGGCTCTTGCCGCCCGGCGGGCCGGCATCTCGGCGCTGTACGTCCCGGCCGATTCGGCGGCCGAGGCCACCCTGGCCGGCGGCCTCACCGTCTACCCGGTGGAGAGCGTGGGACAGCTGGTGGCCCATCTGACGGGGGAGGCGCCCATTTCCCCCGCCGCTGCCTGGGTCCCGCCGGCCCACGCCGCCGGGGGGCCGGACTTCGCCGATGTGAAGGGACAGGACCAGGTCAAGCGTGCGCTGGAGATCGCCGCCGCCGGTGGACACAACATCGCCATGATCGGCCCGCCCGGCTCGGGCAAGTCCATGCTGGCCCGGCGCCTGCCCTCCATCCTGCCCGACCTGAGTGAGCGGGAGGCCCTGGAGGCCACCGAGATCCACTCGGTCATGGGCCTGACCTCCCGTGAGGAGCCCATGGTGGTGCGCCGCCCCTTCCGGGCTCCCCACCACAGCATTTCCTCCACCGGCATGGCAGGCGGAGGAAGCCCGGTCCCCCGGCCGGGGGAGATCTCCCTGGCCCACAACGGCGTGCTCTTTCTGGACGAGCTGCCCGAGTTCCACAAGGACGTGCTGGAGTGCCTCCGCCAGCCCCTGGAGGAGGGGAAGGTCCAGATCTCCCGGGCCGCCGCCAGCGAGGTGTTCCCCAGCCGGTTTATGCTGGTGTGCGCCATGAATCCCTGCAAGTGCGGCTGGTACGGCCACCCCGGCGGCCGCTGCCGCTGCTCGGAGGGGGAGGTCAAGAAATACCTGGGCAAGCTCTCCGGCCCCCTGCTGGACCGCATCGACCTGTATGTGGAAGTCCCCGCCCTGGAATTCGACGAGCTCTCCCGCAAGCCAAAAGCCGAGTCCTCCGCCCAGATCAAGGAGCGGGTGGACGCCGCCCGGGCGGTCCAGGCCGGCCGCTTCGGCGCAGCCGGTCCCGACTGCAACGCCCACATGGGCCCCCGGGAACTGCAGGAGTTCTGCCCGCTGGACAGCGCCTGCCAGGCCGTGATGAAAGGGGCATTTGACCGCATGGGCCTTACCGCCCGCAGCTATGACCGCATCCTAAGGGTGGCCCGCACCATCGCCGACCTGGAGGGCAGCGCCGATATCCAGGTCCCCCACCTGGCCGAGGCCATTCAGTACCGGGAGAGCGCCTATTTCCGGCGGTAACTCCCCGCGGCCCTGTCAATTGGGATTTATCTTACCCGTTCGATATGTTATAATGTCCCCACCAACGAAAAAGGAGTCACCATCCATGGATGAAATCATTCTGCTCAAGCTGGGGGAGCTGGTCCTGAAGGGCCTGAACCGCCGCAGCTTTGAGGACAAGCTCATTGCCAACGCCCAGCGCCGTCTGCGCCCCTTCGGCAAATTCAAGGTCTACTCCAAGCAGTCCACCCTGTATGTGGAGCCGCTGAACGACGACTGTGACCTGGACGGGGCCTACGAGTCCATGAAGCATCTCTTCGGCGTGGTGGGCCTGTCCCGGGCCCGGGCCTGCGCCAAGGACAAGGACGCCATGCTCCGCACCGCTCAGGAGTACCTGGGTGACCGGCTCTCCGCCGCCAAGACCTTCAAGGTGGAGTCTAAGCGGGCGGACAAGAGCTTTCCCATGACCTCCATCCAGCTCTCCCAGTATGTGGGCGGCGAGCTGGACGAGCTCTATCCCAATCTGAAGGTGGACGTACATCACCCGGAGCTCACCGTCAATCTGGAGGTGCGGGATTACGCCGCCTATGTCCACGCCGATCCCGAGCCCGGCGCCGGCGGCCTACCGGTGGGCATCAACGGCCGGGCGGTGAGCCTGCTCTCCGGCGGCATCGACTCCCCGGTGGCCTCCTGGATGATCGCCAAGCGGGGCGTTGCCCTGGAGATGGTCCACTTTTTCTCCTACCCCTACACCTCGGAGGAGGCCAAGCAGAAGGTGCTGGACCTGGCCAAGCTGCTCACCCCCTGGTGCGGCCGGCTGATGGTCCATGTGGTGCCCTTCACCGCCATTCAGGAGGAACTGCGCCGCAAGTGCCCTGAGGAGCTTTTCACCATCCTTATGCGCCGCTTTATGATGCGCATCGCCCAGGCGGTAGCCGAGCGGACCAAGTCCGGCGCCATCGTCACCGGCGAGTGCCTGGGCCAGGTGGCCAGCCAGACCATGGAGGCCATGGCCTGCACCAGCGCCGTGTGCGACCTGCCCATCCTCCGCCCGGTGGTGGGCATGGACAAGGAGGAGATCGTCACCATCGCCCGGAAGATCAACACCTACGACACCTCCATCCTGCCCTATGAGGACTGCTGCACCGTCTTTACCCCCCGGCATCCCCGGCTGCGTCCCCTGCCCGGCGAGGTGGCCGAGGCCGAAAAGCTGCTGGACATCGACGCCATGGTCAAGGACGCGGTGGACCACATCGAGCGCATCAAGATCGACCCCTGAACGCGAAGAGGACTGCCCGGGGGCGGTCCTCTTTTTCCCTTTCTATCGCGGCGGCCTGCTGGTAAACCTAATAGGAACGTCCCTTTGAAATCCTCCCACAGAAAAGGAAGTGCTTTTATGACCTATACCGCGGAACTCATCGCCGTGGGCACCGAGCTGCTGCTGGGCAACATCGCCAACACCGACGCCCAGATGCTCTCCCAGGGGCTGTCCGCCCTGGGCATCAACGTCTACTACCACACGGTGGTGGGGGACAATCCCCAGCGCCTGCGGGCGGCGGTGGAGCTGGCCCGAACCCGGGCAGACATCATTATCACCACCGGCGGCCTGGGCCCCACCTGCGACGACCTGACCAAAAACGTGCTTGCCGAGTGCTTCGGCCGCCGCCTGGTCCACAACCAGGAGGCCGAGGACCGCTGCCGGGCCTTCTTTGAGGGCATCGGCCGTCCCATGACCGGGAACAACTTTCAGCAGTTCTACCTGCCCGAGGGCTGCACCCCCTTCCAGAATGACTGGGGCACCGCCCCCGGCTGCGCCTTTGAGGAGGGCGGGGTACGGGTGATCATGCTCCCCGGTCCTCCCAGGGAGTGTACCGCCATGTTCCGTTACCGGGCGGTGCCCTACCTCCAGTCCCTGTCCGACGGGGCCATCGTCTCCCGGACGCTGAAGCTCTTCGGCGTGGGCGAGTCCTCCATGGAGGACCGGCTCCGGGACCGGATGAACGCCATGACCAATCCCACCCTGGCCCCCTACGCCAAGGAGGGGGAGTGCGAGCTGCGCATCACCGCCAAGGCCCCCTCTGAGGAGGAGGCCAGGGCCCTCATCGCCCCGGTGGAGGAGGAGCTGCGCGCCCTGTTCGGAGACAGGATCTACGGCGCCGACGTCCCCTCGCTGGAGGCGGTGGCGGCAGCGCTTTTGAAGGAGCGGGGGCTCACCCTGGGCAGCGCCGAGAGCTGCACCGGCGGCCTCATCGCCAAACGGCTCACCGACCTGCCCGGCATCTCGGCGGTGTACAAGGGCGGCGTGGTCAGCTATACCAATTCCGTCAAGCACGGCGTGCTGGGGGTGCCTCAGGAGCTGCTGGACCAGTACGGCGCCGTGTCCGCCCCGGTGGCTAAAGCCATGGCTGAGGGGGCACGCCGGGTGCTGGGCTGCGACATCGCCGTCTCCACCACCGGCGTGGCCGGGCCGGACTCCGACGACCGGGGCAACCCGGTGGGCCTGGTCTTTGTGGCCATCGCCGCCGGGGACGGCGTCCACGTCCGGGAGCTCCACGCCGGACAGAGCCGGGAACGGGTGCGCACCATGGCCGCCCACAACGCCTTTGATCTGGTGCGGCGGTATCTCACCGGCCTGCCCATGGACTAAACAGCGCGCAAAAGCAAAACAGCGGGTATTCCGGTCTTTATGGAATACCCGCTGTTTTTATTTTTCTCTGTTTCCCGCGGCATATCAGGGAACGATCCATCCGCTTCCTATCACAGTGTCTCCCTGGTAAAAAACAGCCAGCTGGCCCGGCGTGGGGGCCCGGGCGGGCTCCTTCATCCGGATCTCCACCCCGCCCCCCCGGGGCAGGATCACTGCCGGGGTCTCGGTACGGGAGTGGCGGAGCCGGACCGTGACCTCCATGGGCCCCTCCAGCCCCGGAACGGCGATCCAGTTCAGGTCGGCGCAGCGGGCCAGGTCGGTATAGAGGTCGCTGCCGTCGGAGAGCACCACCTCGTCGGTCTCCGGCCGGATGGCA
>JALEZN010000137.1 GCA_022772585.1 Clostridiales bacterium | reverse complement strand
TGGCCCGACAGGTAGCTCACGCCATAGGCGATGCCGGCAGACACGCCGATGAGGTAGTCAAAATCCACCCCGCCCCGGAGCAGCGCGTCGGTGACGCCGCTGGAGAAGATGGTGCGGAGGGCCCCGCCCTCCAGAACGATCCCGGTTTTCATGTGATCTCCTTTTCCCGTTGGACGGCCCCGGTCACATCCGCCGCTTCCGGAACAGGAAGGTGGCGGCGAAGAAAAGGGCCAGGTAGAGCGTGATGCACGCGCCGGTGGAGGCCCCCCAGTAGTAGGAGGTCATCAGTCCGGCCACGCCGGCAGCGGCGGCTCCCGCCACTGCGAACAGGTGATATTCCCGCATGTTGCGGGACAGGTTCCGGGCTGCGGCGGCGGGCAGCACCAGCAGCGAGTTGATGACCAGCAGTCCCACCCACGTCATGGACACCGTCACCACCACCGCAATGGCGGCGTTGAACACTGCCTCCTGCCAGAACACCCGGATGCCCCGGCTGTCGGCCAGGGCAGGGTGTACCGAGGAGAGCATGAGCTGGTTGAAGGAACACACCCACAGTGCTGCCACCACCAGCAATATGGCGGCCAGCAGGGCGATCTTCCCCGGCTCCACGCTGAGGATGTCGCCAATGAGCAGGGCGTTGAACTTGGTGAAGCTGCTCCCCCCCAGGGTGGCCATAAAGATGCCCAGGGCCACCGCGGTGGCGGAGAACACACCGATGACTGTATCGCTGGCCATGTTGGTGCGGCGGCGGACCCAGGTGAAGAGCAGTGCGAACAGGATGGCGAATACCACCGCGCACCACATGGGGTCGGCCATGCCGCACAGGACGCCGACGGCGATGCCGGTAAAGGCCGAGTGGCCCAGCGCGTCGGAGAAGAAGGACATCCGGCTCTCCACCACCATGGTGGAGAGAAGCCCGAACAGCGGCGAGATGATGAGCACCGCCAGCAGGGCGTTTTTCATAAAGTACATGCTGTCAGGCCGGGCCCACTCAAAGGGCAGCAGCTCCACCAGGGCATACCAGAGCTCCATCATCCCTTCGCCCCCTTTCCCATGTCCAGATGGAACACCTCTTTGAATTCCGGCGAGGACAGGACCTCCTCCGGCGGCCCCACCCGCAGTACGCTGCTGCGCAGGAGCACCACCTTGTCGGCGTACTGGCCCAGGGTGGCGAAATCGTGGGTGGAAAAGAGGATGGACAGGTCATACCTCCGGCGGATCTCATCCAGCATATCCATGAGCTGCCGCTCGCCGTCGATATCCACGCCCGAGAGGGGCTCATCCAGAATGAGGATGTGGGGCAGGGGCTCCAGCGCCAGGGCCAGCAGCACCCGCTGCAGCTCGCCCCCAGAGAGGGCGCCCAGACGCTTGTCGATCAGCGCCCCGCCGTGGACCCGCTCCAGGCAGTCCAGCACCCGCCGGCGCAGCTTTCCCGGTATGGGCAGGAACACCGGCCAATCCGAGACGGCGGCGGCGAAAAAGTCCAGCACGCTCACCGGGTCTCCCCGGTCAAAACTGGGGCTCTGGGGCACATAGCCGATCAGGGGGCGGGTCCGGCTGCCGCCGGCCCGCTGGAAGTCGATGGTCCCGCTGTGGTCCATCTGCCCCAGGATGGCCCGGAACAGGGAGCTCTTGCCCGCGCCGTTGGGGCCGATGAGGGCCACGATCTCCCCGCAGTGGAGGTGGAAGCTCACATCGCGGAGGATCGCATCGCCGCCGATGTCCACTCCCAGGCCCTCGATCTTCAGGCAGCAGGCGCCGGTGCAGCCGGCCCCCGCGTCTTTGTGCTTTTGTATCCTCATGCCAGCGCCTCCACAATGGTGTCGATATTGGCCTTCATGGCGTCCAGATAGGGCCCAAGGCCGCTCCCCTCACCGCTCATGGCGGTGGAGAGGACGCCGATGGTCACGCCGGTCTCCCGGCGCAGGGCCCGGGCGGTGGCGTCCGAGCCGTTGATTTCAGTAAAAACGGCGGGAACGTCCTTCTCCCGGATCAGGGCGGTGAGCTCCCGGAATTCCCGTGCCGAAGTCTCGCTGCCCTCCTCCTCCTCGATGGCCTTCAGGATGTGCAGGTCAAAGGCCTCGGCAAAATAGCCGAAGCCGTCGTGGAAGGTGATCAGATCCCGGCTGGACAGTCCGGACAGCTTTGCCTTTCCCTCCTCCGCCAGGGCGGCAAGAGTCTGCCGGGCGGCGGAGGCGTTGGCTTCGTAGAGCGCCGACTGCCCCGGGTCGGCCTGGGAGAGGGCCGCGGCGATGTTATCCGCCATCCCGGCCGCCCGCAAGGGGTCCAGCCAGATGTGGGGGTCGTACTCCCCGTGGTCATGGCCGTGATCGTGGTGCTCCTCCTCCGACTCATGGTCGTGGTCCGGATCGTCCTCATCGGTGTGGCACAGCGCCACACCCCGGGAGCAGTCCACCACCGGCGTGTTGGAGGCTTCCAGGGCGTCGGACATGAACTCCTCCAGCCCCACGCCGTTCTCCAGGATCAGATCAGCCCGGTCCAGGGCCTTCATGTCGGTGACGGTCAGGGTATAGTCGTGAAGACAGCTCATGGACTGGTTCACCACCGGGATGATCTCCACCCCCTCCGCCCCCTCCGCCACCGCGGAGGCGAAGCAGTACACCGGCCAAGTGGTGGCCGCCACCCGCAGCCGGGGGGCATCCGCCTGGTTTGCCCCCGCCCCGCAGGCAGACAGCAGCAGAAAGCAGGCCAGCAGGCCAGCCAGATATGTTTTTTTCACTGGGACACCTCGATCTTTTTCTGGGAAAGGCTCCCCTCTCCCGCGATGTATGGAATACTATATTATATCCTATCTGATGTGGATTGTAAAATATCTTTTGTGAGACAGCGTTTTATCGATGTATGGGACAAAATAAAAAACGGAGGAACGCTCAGTTCCTCCGCTCAAATCCCAGATACCGGGTACCCTGGAAGGTCAGCGCGCCCCGGTCGCCCTCTATCAGCATCCCGTATTCGCTGCCCGGGACATGGAATTCCATCCGGTCGCCGCTCTCCACCTGGAAGGTCGCATAATAAGTAGTGCTGGTGCTCACATGGTCGATCCCGTCGGCATTGTGGTGGTGATGGCGGGAGATATCCCCCCGCTTGGCCACCACGGCGGCCTCCACCGTCAGCCGGGGCGAATGGTTGTTTTTGTTCCACTGAGAGAGCCCCCTGACTGCCGCAGTTATAAAAACCACCAGGAAAACCAGGAAAAACAGTCCAAAAAATACCGGAAATATATTGAACATAAAATCGAAGCCGAAGCCCATCGCTTACTCCTCCTTCTGCTTCCGCAAAGCCGGTCCGCCACCCTCTTTGTTCCAGTTTGGGATCATTTTATCATGTATTCGGCTTTTTGTCCACAAAAATGGGGAGGGACCCGGGTCCCTCCCCATTTCTTATCTTATCGTGCCGTGATCAGTTGCCGGGGTACAGAGGATACTTGTCGGTGATGGCGGCCACGGCGGCGCGGATGGAGTCGGCCTTGGCCTCAAAGTCGGTAGCGGCCTGCCAGATCAGCTGGCCGATGACGGTCATGTCCTCTTCCTTCAGGCCGCGGCTGGTGGCGGCGGGGGTGCCGATGCGCACGCCGCTGGTGACGAAGGGCTTCTCGGGGTCGTTGGGGATGGCGTTCTTGTTCAGGGTGATGTGCACCTCATCCAGACGGTGCTCCAGCTCCTTGCCGGTAACGCCGGCCTTGCGCAGGTCCACCAGCATCATATGGTTGTCGGTGCCGCCGGAGACCAGGTCGAAGCCCTCCTTCATCAGAGAGGCGGCCAAGGCCTTGGCGTTCTTGAGCACCTGCTCCTGGTAGGTCTTGAACTCAGGCTTCATGGCCTCGCCCAGAGCCACGGCCTTGGCGGCAATGATGTGCTCCAGAGGACCGCCCTGGCTGCCGGGGAAGATGGCGGAGTCGATCTTCTTGGCCAGCTCCTCCTTGCAGAGGATCATGCCGCCGCGGGGGCCGCGGAGGGTCTTGTGGGTGGTAGTGGTGACCACGTCGGCATAGGGCACGGGGTTGGGATGGAGGCCGGCGGCGATGAGACCGGCCACGTGGGCCATATCCACCATCAGGTAGGCGCCCACCTCATGGGCAATCTCGGCAAAGGCCTTATAGTCGATGAACCGGGGATAGGCGGAGGCGCCGGCGATGATCATCCTGGGCTGATGCTTCCTGGCCATGTCCCGGACGTTGTCGTAGTCGATGAAGCCCTCGGCGTTCAGGCCGTAGGACACCATGTTGTAGTTCTTGCCGGAGAAGTTCACGGGGCTGCCGTGGGTCAGGTGGCCGCCGTTGGCCAGGTCCATGCCCAGCACGGTGTCGCCCACCTTGCAAAGGGCCTGATAGGCCGCGTAGTTGGCATTGGCGCCGCTGTGGGGCTGCACATTGGCGTGGTCAGCGCCAAAGAGCTTGCAGGCCCGCTCACGGGCGATATTCTCCACCACGTCCACGCACTGGCAGCCGCCGTAGTACCGCTTGCCGGGATAACCCTCAGCGTACTTGTTGGTCAGCACCGAGCCGGCCGCAGCAAGAACGGTCTCACTGACAAAGTTCTCGGACGCGATGAGCTCGATGTTCTGGCGCTGACGCAGAAATTCCTGCTCCATTGCCTGTCCCACTTCGGGATCATGGGCAATGACAAAATCCAGTATATCCTTGACCATTTTTTGATTCCTCCTAAATACTCCTATACTATTGAGTATATTTTAACGACTATCCATGATTATAGCTGAGCTTTCAATAAATTACAACCATGGTTTTTAAAAAAGGCTATCGTTTTTTTCTTTTCCATGTGGTAAACTGGATAAATAGGTGCAATGTTCTGACTGTCCCTGTATTTTTCTTACATTTAAAACCAATCCGCTTCCACATCTGACCGAGGTGAACTGCAAATGAAATCTGCCGATGATGTTCTCTCCATCGTCAATGCCCTCAAGGAAGCCTATCCCGAGGCCATCTGCTCCCTGGATTACCGCAAGGATTATGAGCTTCTCTTCTCCACCCGTCTGGCTGCCCAGTGTACCGATGAGCGGGTGAACATGGTCACGCCCACCCTCTTCTCCCGCTTCCCCACACTGGAGGCCCTGGCCGGGGCCGATGTGGCCGAGGTGGAGGAGATTATCCACTCCACCGGCTTCTTCCGGGCCAAGGCCCGGGACATCGTGGCTGCCTCCCGGATGCTGCTGGAGGTATACGGCGGGAAGGTGCCCGCCACCATGGAGGAGCTTCTGAAGCTCCCCGGCGTGGGGCGCAAGACCGCAAACCTGGTCCTGGGCGACATCTACAACACCCCCGGCGCGGTGGTGGCCGACACTCACTGCATCCGCATCTCGGGCCGTCTGGGCCTCACCGACGGCACCAAGGAGCCCCCCAAGGTGGAGGCTCAGCTCCGCGCCATCCTGCCGCCGGAGGAATCCAACGACTTCTGCCACCGGCTGGTGCTCCACGGCCGGGCGGTCTGCATGGCCCGCAAACCCGACTGCGGCAGCTGCACCCTGCGGCCCTGGTGCGACTTCTATCAGCCCCAGGACTGAATCCCTCTGTACTAAAACTAAAAAGAACGGCCCGGTATTTTCTGCCGGGCCGTTCTTTTTTATCGCCGTTTTGTCTCTTACATCAGCGGCGCCAGGATCCGCAGCACCGACCGGAGCAGCAGGCGCCCCGACGAGTGGGACCGGCAGCGCTGGAGGGTGATGGCCTCACACTGCTCTAGGGTAGCCAGGAAGTCGGCCTTGATATCCATCAGGCAGGGCGCGCCGCACAGCCACACGCCGTTTTCAAAGTGGAGGAACATGCTGCGGTAATCCATGTTCACCGTGCCCACCGTGCCGTATATGTCGTCCACCACGAAGTTCTTGGCGTGGACAAAGCCGGGGGTGTACTCGTAGATCCGCACACCCGCCTCCAACAGCCGCTCATAGTGGGCCCGGGTGACCTCGAAAATAATCTTCTTGTCGGGCACGTGGGGAGTCATGATGCGCACGTCCACCCCCGACTTGGCGGCGTTGCACAGGGCCGTGTTCACACTGTCGCTGATGATGAGATATGGCGTGGTGATATACACGTAGCTGCGGGCCTTGCTGATCAGGTTGAGGTAGACCGTCTCCCCCACCGGCTCGTTGTCCAGCGGGCTGTCCACATAAGGCTGTGCGAAATAATTGCCGCATTCCCTGGGCAGGGCGGGCAGCCGTTCCGCGCGGAAATCCTCCAGTGTTTCCTTCTCGCCGCGGATATAATCCCACGTTGACAGGAAGGTGACTGTCATGCTCCACACCGCCTCCCCCCGCAGGAGGATGGCGCTGTCCTTCCAGTGGCCGTATTTGACCGTGCGGTTGATGTACTCGTCCGCCAGGTTGATCCCGCCGGTAAAGGCGGTGTGGCCGTCGATGATGCACATCTTCCGGTGGTCCCGGTTATTGAGCCGCAGGGAGAGCACCGGCACGAACCGGTTGAACACGCAGCAGCGGATGCCCTTCTTCTCCAGCTGGGCGGCATAGTCTTTGGGCAGGGTGAAGAGGGAGCCGATATCGTCGTAGATCACCCGCACATCCACCCCCGCCCTGGCCTTTTCCTCCAGGATGGCCAGGATGGAGTCCCAGAACACGCCGGGCTCGATGATGAAATATTCGATGAAGATATAGCGCTCGGCCCGTTTGAGCTCCTCCAGCATCCGGGGAAACACGTCATCCCCCAGGGGGAAGTAGACTGCCTCCGTGTTCCGGTAGGCCGGGCAGTGGGCATACTGCTCCAGATAACGGCTCTGGTTCACCGCGTCGCTTCCGTAGGGATAGAGCCTGTCCGCCTTGCAGTCGGCCGCCAGGGCGTCGGCCATCTGCTGCTCCACGCCCTGCATCCGCCGCCGCATACCGCTGGTGAGCCGGTTCCCGCCCAGCAGCAGATAGACCAGCCCGCCGAACACCGGGAAAATCAGGATGGGGATGATCCAGGCGATCTTATACCCCGGGTCGCTGTAGTCGCTGACGATATAGAGCACCGCCACCACCGACAGCAGGATGCAGAACCAGTAGAAATAGACAAAATAGTCGGAAAACCGCACCATCATCAGGATCAGCAGCGCCAGCTGCAGCACCAGCAGCAGGGCCGTCATGGTAATGCGGTGAAAGAGGATAGACGCCGCTTTTTTTAACATAGGCCGCTCCCTTCCGCCGCGGGGATGCGCTCGCCGGCTTTGGCCGCGCGCACCACCACGTTCTCCTCACCCAGCAGCTCCTTCAGCTCCTGCACCAGGATGGGGTGGACCTGACAGGGCAGCTTCTGGGACCAGGTCCCCGTGTCCATAAATTTGGCCGAGAGGGGCTCCTCCCCGGGGAACATGATGAGGATGCGCCGGATCCGTGCCCACCGCGGGTCGCTCTGGGAGGGCAGGCGCAGGAACAGCTTGCGGTATTTGGGAGCAGCGGGTGACTTTTCTTTCTCCTTCGCGCCCTCCGCCCCCAGGGGGCCTGCCCGGTCGCACATGAGCTGGGGGGCCTTCTCGTCCCGGACAGAAATGCGCCCCTCTGCCACGACAGGCATGTTCTCCTTCAGGTAGGGGCCGCTCTCCCCCAGCACCCGGGAAAAAACCAGCATCTCCATGGAGCCGGTATCGTCCTCCAGCGTCACGTAGGCCATGAGGGAGTTATTGCGGGTGGTCTTGGTCTTGGAGGATGTGACCACACCGGCAATGACCACCTTCTGCCCGTCAGCGAAGCGCTCCGGTCCGCCCTCCTGGGCAAAATCGGCCACGATGGCCCCGATGGGAACGGCATGGAAGCTCCTGGCCGCCTCCCGGTATTCGTCCATGGGGTGGCCGGTGAGGTACAATCCGGTGGTCTCCTTTTCCATGGTCATCAGCTCCCGGCGGGAGAACTCCGGAATGTCCCGGAGCACCAGCTCGGGGGCGGTCTCCATGGCGTCCCCTCCCCCGCCGAACAGGTCGAACTGTCCCGCCAGATTTTTGCGCTTGCTCTGGGCAATGGAGTCCACCACCTGTTCGTAGGCGTCCAGCAGCTGGGAACGGTACACCCCCATGGAGTCGAAAGCGCCGCAGCGGATCAGGCTCTCCAGCACCCGCTTGTTCAGGTCGCAGTCATACAGCCGCAGGCAGAAATCAGGAAAGGAGGTGAAGGGCCCCTTCTCCCGCTGCTTCAGGATATCCCCCACGATGCCCCAGCCCACGCCCTTCACCGCCGCCAGGCCGAAGCGGATATGCTCGCCCGACACGGTGAAGTTTGCCCCGGACTCGTTGATATCCGGCGGCAGCAGGGTGATGCCGCAGTCCTTGCACTCGGCGATATACTCCGCCACCTTCTCGCTGGAGTCCAGCACCGAGGTGAGGAGGGCCGCCATATACTCCCGGGGCCAGTGGCATTTGAACCAGGCCGTCTGGTAGGCCACGATGGCATAGCTCACCGCGTGGGCCTTGTTGAAGGCATACTCGGCAAAGGCGTCGATCTCCTCATAAATGGCCTCGGCCGTCTGCTCCGGGATACCGTTGGCGATGCAGCCGGCAATGTTCCGTGCAGGGTCGCCGTGGATAAAGAACTGCCGCTCCTTTTCGATCTCCTTGCGCTTTTTCTTGCTCATGGCCCGGCGGACCATGTCAGCCTGTCCCAGAGAGTAGCCCGCCAGCTGCTGGAAGATCTGGAGCACCTGCTCCTGATAGACGATACAGCCATATGTGACGGACAGGATGGGTTCCAGCTTGGGGTGCTTGTAGGTCACCTTGTCCGGATTCTGCTTGCAGGCAATGAACCGCGGGATGGACTCCATGGGGCCGGGCCGGTAGAGGGCGATGATGGCGGTGATGTCCTCGATGCTCTGGGGCTTGAGGCCCACGCACACGCCGGTCATGCCCGCCGACTCCATCTGGAACACGCCGGAGGTCTTGCCGTCGGAGAGCATTTGAAAGACCGCCGGGTCGTGGTCCGGGATATCGGCCAGGGTGAAGCCGGGCTGCCTGCGGCGCACCATCTCCACCGTGTCGTTGAGTACCGTCAGGTTCCGAAGGCCCAGAAAGTCCATCTTCAGCAGGCCCAGTTCCTCCAGGGTGGTCATCACGTACTGGGTGACCACCGACTCGTCGTTTTTGGCCAGGGGCACATAGTCCACCACCGGCCGGCGGGTGATGACCACGCCGGCGGCGTGGGTGGAGGCGTGGCGGGGCATGCCCTCGATGGAGCGGGCGGTGTCGATGAGGGTCCTGACCCGCTCGTCCCCCTCGTAGAGGTCCCGCAGGGGTTTGGAGAGCTTGAGCGACTCCTCCAGGGTGATGTGGAGGGCCCCCGGCCCGCTGGGGATCTGCTTGGCCACCGCGTCCACATCGGCGTAGGGGATGTTCAGCGCCCGTCCCACGTCCCGGACGGCCCCCCGGGCCGCCATGGTGCCGAAGGTGACGATCTGGGCCACATGGTCATAGCCGTACTTGTTCTGGACGTACTCGATGACCTCCTGCCGGCGGCGGATGCAGAAATCCACGTCGATATCGGGCATGGTCACCCGCTCGGGGTTGAGGAAGCGTTCAAAGTACAGATCATACTTCATAGGATCCACATCGGTGATGGCCAGGCAGTAGGCCACCATGCTCCCCGCCGCCGAGCCGCGGCCCGGCCCCACCGGGATGCCCCGGCTCTTGGCGTAGCCGATAAAGTCGGAGACGATGAGGAAGTACTCCACAAAGCCCATCTGCCGGATGATCCCCATCTCGTACTCCAGCCGCTCATGGTATCCCTCGGGAGCAGCGGGATAGCGGCGGGCAAAGCCCTCATCGCAGAGCTTCTGGAAATAGGCGTCCCCGTCGGTGTATCCTTCCGGCAGCTTGAACTCAGGCAGGTGGTAGCGGCCGAACTCAAACTCCATATTGCACCGCTGGGCGATGCGCCCGGTGTTTTCCACCGCCTCGGGCCACTCCGGGAAGAGGGCGGCCATCTCCTCCTCCGACTTGATATAGAACTCCTGGGTCTCGAACCGCATCCGGGTGGGGTCGTCCACCGTCTTGCCCATCTGGATGGCCATCAGAGTATCCTGCATGGCGGCGTCAGCCCGGGTGAGGTAATGGGCGTCGTTGGTCACCACCAGCGGGATGCCGGTCTCCTGATGAAGGCGCAGGATCCCGGCGGCGGCCTCCTTCTGGGCGGGAATGCCGTGATCCTGGAGCTCCAGATAGTAGTTGTCCGGCCCGAAGATTTCCCGCATCTCCAGGGCCTCCCGTTTGGCCCCGGCGTAGTTGCTGCCCAGAAGGAGCCGGGGCACCGCCCCCGCCAGACAGGCCGACAGGGCGATGAGTCCCTCATGGTGCTGCCGCAGCAGCTCCATGTCCACCCGGGGCTTGACGTAAAAACCCTCCAGAAACGCGGCGCTCACCAGCCGGCACAGATTGCGGTAGCCCTCCTCGTTCTCGCACAGGAGGACCAGGTGGCGGGCCTCGGCATCCAGCTCGTGGACCTTATCGGTACGCTTCCGGGGGGCCACGTAGACCTCACAGCCGATGATTGGCTTGATCCCCGCGGCCTTGCAGGCCCGGTAGAAGTCGATGACGCCGTACATGACGCCGTGGTCGGTGATGGCCACCGCGTCCTGCCCCAGCTCCTTCACCCGCTCCACCAGCTTTGGGATGCGGCAGGCGCCGTCCAGCAGGCTGAACTCCGTATGCACATGCAGATGGACAAAGGACATGGTGTCCCTCCTTACTCGGCGGCCTCCTCCTCGGACGGCTCTGCCAATGTATGTTCCAAAAAGGACAGCAGCCAGAGGCTGCTGGGGTAGGTATCCATATTCCGGAGCGCTCCGGCCAGGTGATAGCCCAGCATGGCCAGAACACCCGTCAGGATCAGCCATTCTTTCGCCGCTGCGCACACCGCCAGCCACAGCAGCGCCATGACGGTAAAAAAGGCTTTCGTAAGGCCGCACATTCGAAAGCTGCTCCGGACCCGGGAGCCGCTGCCCAGCGGCTCTATCGTGCCGTGAAGGTCCTCAGAGCGTTGAAAAAGATACCGGACGCCGCCGGAGGCCACCGTGATATGATCCGGACGCACCTCCACATAGGGTCCCTCCGTGCGCTTGCGGAAGGTAACACTGAGCACAAAGCGCGCAGGTTCCACCCAGCGCAGCTTTACCGATGTTCCCCGTCCCTCAGCCGCCGCACGTTCCAGGCGCTCCCGCACCTGCTCCGGTGAAAGCGGGGATACATAAGTATGCTCCCGTCTCACTCCTTTCCCTCCGCCATGGACATCAGCTTGCGCAGGCGGTGGTTGAGACAGGACTTGGTCACCGGCGGGGTGCACAGCTCGGCCAGCTGGGAGAGGGTGAGCTCCGGGTGCTCCACCCGCAGCCGGGCGGTCTCCCTCAGACGGGCGGGCAGGTCCTCTGCCAGGCCCCGCTCTTCCAGATGACGGATGGCCTCAATCTGCTCCTGGGCCGCCTCCACCGCCTTGTCCAGGTTGGCTGCGTCGCAGTTCACCCGGCGGTTCACGCCGCCCACCACCGCCTTCTCCGCCTTGGCGTTCATCACGCCCATGGCGGCCAGGGGCGCACCGATGGCCGTCAAAAAGTCCTCGATGGCCTCGCTCTGTTTGAAATAGGTGATGTAATTGGACTTGCGGGTGGTCTCCTTGGGAGAAAAGCCGGCCTCCATCAGCAGGGCGCTCATCTCCCGGCTCACGCTGTAGTGGGAGGTGGCCAGCTCCAGATGGTAGCGCTTGGCCGGATCGGTCACCGACCCGCCCGCCAGAAAGGCCCCCCGGAAGAAGGCGCTGCGGCAGTGCTCCTCTTCCAGGACGGCGAAGTTGATGTGATGGGCCAGGCTCTCGGCCGGGTCGTACCCGAAGGCATCCCACAGCGCGGAGAGTTTGTCCCCGTCCTCAAGGGCAAAAACGTACTTCCCCGGCCTGTCCAGCCTTTCGGGCTGCCGGTCAAAGCGTACTTTGAACGCCTTTTTGAACAGGGCGGGCAGACGGCGGGCAAATTCCTCCGACTCGGTGACAATGCGGGCACCCCGCCCGGAAAACTGGCTGCAGAAGAGGAGCACCCCATAGGCCTCCGCTTGGGCGCAGCACCGGTGGGACAGTCCCCCCCGGCACAGCTCCGCCTTGGCCTCCGACGCAAAAGACACCTGCGCTCCCCCCTTAAAAGATCCGGGTCTCGGCCCGCTCCCGGTAGATATCCATGACAGCCTGGGCCAGCCTGGTCACCGAGTGCCGGGCATAGTTGGAGGTCTCGGAGGACACGGGCCGCTCCACCAGCTCCACCCCCAGGGCCTCGATGGCCTCCCGGTCCACCACGATAGGGGCGGCGTCCTCTTCCTTGTACCGCTCCACCAGCCGGGGACGCACCGGCGCCGAGTTGCACAGACACAGGTCCACCAGCCCCGGACCCGAATGGTGCAGCAGGGCGGCCACGTGGTCCGACGCCGTCATCCCCTCGGTCTCGCCGTCCTGGGTCATGATGTTGCAGATGTACATTTTCAGCGCCCTGGAGCGGCACACCGCCTCGGACACGCCGTCCACCAGCAGGTTGGGGATCACGCTGGTATAAAGGCTCCCCGGCCCCAGCAGGATGAGCTCGGCGTCAACGATGGCCTCCAGTGCGGCGGGCAGGGCCGCCGGATGTTCAGGCAGAAGACGGACGCTGCGGATACGGCAGTCCTGCTCCTTTTTGAATTGAAAGATCTTGGATTCCCCCAGTACGGAGGTGCCGTTTTCAAAGGTGGCCTCCAGCTTCACGTCGGCGTTGGTTACCGGCAGCACCCGGCCCGAGATGGCCAGGACCTCGCTCATCCGGGCCACCGCCTCGTCAAAGGAGGGGTAGATCCCGTTGAGGGCGGCCAGGATCAGGTTGCCGAAGGACTGGCCGGTCAGCCGGCCGGACCCGGCCGGGAAACGGTAGCTGAGCAGCTGCTCCATCACCGGCTCGGCGTTGGCCAGGGCCTCCATGCAGTGGCGGATGTCCCCGGGAGGGGGCATGCCCAGATCCTCCCGCAGGACGCCGGAGCCGCCGCCGTCGTCGGCCACAGTAACGATGGCGGTCAGATTTTGGGTGTGGAGCTTCAGTCCCCGCAGCATGGTGGAAAGGCCGGTGCCGCCGCCGATGGCTACCACTCTGGGCCCTCCCGACCGCCGCGCGCTGTATGGGATATGCTCTTCCATGCGGCGTGTCCTCCTTTACGCCCGGGTCATATCCCGGTGATTCTCGCTGGCCTGGTAGCCCTTCTGCCGGATGAACTCCGCCAGCGCCCGGGTGATGGCCACCGAGCGGTGCTGCCCGCCGGTACAGCCGATGCCGATGACCAGCACAGTCTTGCCCTCCGCCACGTACTTTGGCAGGAGGAAGCTCATCAGGTTCTCCAGATGGGTCATAAACTCCCGGGTCTGCTGGTAGTTGAACACAAAGGAGCGCACCGGCTCGTCCAGCCCGGTCTGGTGGCGCAGCTCCGCAATGTAATAGGGATTGGGCAGAAAGCGCACGTCGAACACCAGGTCGGCCTCGATGGGGATGCCGTACTTGAAGCCGAAGGAGACCACGTTGACGCTCATGGCATGGGCCTCCTGTCCGTCTCCGAAGAGCCGGAGCAATTCTCCCCGCAGCTTGGCGGTGGACAGGGCGCTGGTGTCCACAATGTACTTTGCCCGCTGCCGCACCGGAGTCAGGGCGTCCCGCTCCTGCTGCACCGCCTCGGCCAGGGAACGGCCGCTCCGGGCCAGGGGATGGACCCGCCGTGTCTCCTTATAGCGCTTGATGATGGTCTCCACCGTAGCCTCCACAAAGAGGATGCGGTAGGCGCAGCCCATCTCCTCCAGGGTGCGCAGGGCGTCGAACAGCCCGTCGAAGGTCTGTCCGCCACGGATGTCGGTGACCAGGGCCACACGGTCGTATCTCCCCTGTCCCGCCATACACAGCTCGGCAAACCGGGGGATCAGCGGCGCGGGCATGTTGTCCACCACGTAAAAACCCATATCCTCCAAAAAAGAGGCCGCCTTGCTTTTTCCCGCTCCGGACAGGCCGGAGATGATAACGAATTCCACTCCAAACACCTCTTATCCCGATACGCCCAGGAGCCGGACTTCCAGCTCCAGCATCACGCCGGTCTCCCGCAGCACAGTCTCACGGATGTGGCCGGTGAGCCGGAGCACGTCCTCACAGGAGGCTTTCCCCCGGTTGACCACGAACCCGGCGTGCTTTTCGGATACCTGGGCGCCCCCCACGGCATACCCCTTCAGTCCGCACTCCTCGATGAGGGCGGCGGCAAAATAGCCCTCAGGCCGCTTGAAAGTACTGCCCGCGCTGGGGTACTCCAGGGGCTGCTTCTCCTTCCGCCGGGCGGCCAGTTCCTCCATCCTGGCCCGGATGGCCGCCGGGTCCCCCTCCGTCAGGCGCAGGGTGCTGCCCAGCAGAAAGCGGCTCCCGTCGGAAAAAGCGCTGCGGCGGTAGGCAAAGCCATGGTCCGCCCCGGTGACGGCCTCCCGCCGTCCCGTCCGGTCCAGGCAGTCGGTGGAGATCACCACATCCTTCATTTCCCCGCCGTAGGCCCCCGCGTTCATGGTCACCGCGCCGCCCAGGCTGCCCGGGATACCGTGGGCGAATTCCAGCCCGGTCAGCCCTTCCGCCAGGGCGAAATTGGCCAGCCGGGACAGAAGCACCCCGCTCTCCGCCCGGATGTGGGTCCCGTCCAGCCGCTCGATCTTCCCTAGGCCGTCAAAGGCCTTGACGACAAAGCCGTCATAGCCCCGGTCGGAGACCAGCAGGTTGGACCCGTTGCCCATGAAAAAGGGCTCGATCCCCAGCTCCCGGGTGGTCTGCAGGGCCAGGGCGGCCTCCTCTCCGTTCCGCGGGCGCAGCATCAGCCGGGCCGGACCGCCGATCCGGAAGGAGGTGTGCCGGGCCATGGGCTCGTGCTCCAGCAGCTCCATCCCCGGGCAGGCCTGATTCAATTCTCTGATCAATTCGGAATAGACGTCCATCGTTTCCTCCAGGCAGGCAAACTCATGCTCCTCACTCTATTAAGGACAGTGTTTTATTATAATGTCTGCTGAATAAACCGCTTTGCGGTTTATTCGTGCGGCAGCAGCCGCACAATTCGATCAAAAGGGCTGAGAACAGCCCTTTTGATCGAATTCAGGCATTGCTACAATGCGTATTTCCAATGAAGCGCCGCAGCGCTTCATCGGAACGTGCAAGGTTTTCGGGCAGTTTCGCCCAAAAACCTTGCACCCGAACAAAGCCGATTGGCCTTGTAAGCCTTGACTTTCAAGGCCAATCAGCTTTGTTCAGTACGCATTATTATAACAGATTTTGACGGGAAATAGAATAGAAGTTTTCACAGGATCCCGTTTATCTCCGGACGGCCCAAGGCGGCATGACATGCCGGAGCATGTCACGCCGCCTGTCTGACCGGCAGTCCGCCTGCGTTCAGGTCAGGCTGCAGTTTTTGATCTCACGGTAGCACTCGGGGATACCGCTGATACTGTTGGGCGGGAAAAATTCATCCACCGGGAACTGGACGTGGCGGAACACCTCGCAGGGATCGTCGTCACCGCCGCAGG
This sequence comes from Clostridiales bacterium, assembly GCA_022772585.1. GTDB lineage: Bacteria > Bacillota > Clostridia > Oscillospirales > Oscillospiraceae > Pseudoflavonifractor_A. The sequence continues at coordinate 4,018 of JALEZN010000137.1, read as the reverse complement.
CGCACTCCTTATCAGGCATGCAGTAGTCGTATACCGGCATCAGAAGCTGGGTGTCCCGCTCCAGGCGGATGATGGAGAACTGGCCCAGGCTGACATAGAGCCGTTTGCCCTCGCTGCCGAAATACAGGTCACAGCCGAAGCAGGCACAGATGCAGGGCGGGATCTCGGTGAGCTCGCAGTCGCAGGGACGGCATTCGCACACATCCACCAGCTTCATATTCAGGACGATGGGATCCACCACCTCCACCACCGCGGTGGGCACACTGCTCCTGCGCATCTGTTCCTCCATCCCCGCAAAGTCCGCGCCGGAGGAGAACACCTTTGCGCTGCTCTCGCTGCCGAAAAGGATGACACGCTTGTCAAAGACGCACAGGCCGCAGATCTCCACCGGACGGGCGGCGCCCACAAAGGCGTCGGCGGTGACCCGGTAGTAGTAGCGGACATCCACCGTGTAGAACCCGCGGTTGAACCCGACAGGCTCTACGTCGATGTACACGTAGAGCAGCTCGGCCTTTCCGGCCTTCACGCTGATGGCCCGGTCAAGGGCGCATTTGGACTCCTGGGTAGGGTAAAAGCGCAGATCTTCAATGCAGTCCTTATCTTTGCAACTGTCAAAAATTTTTCTGGTGTCAACACATACGGCCTCGCGGATGGCGTCACCCTCCTGCACAGGACCCGGCTGCATTCGTTCAGGCATTGCAATACCTCCTAGATCAAGTTGGTGCGGAATTACTTCCAAGCCATTCTATGACCGCGGCAGTCTTTGGTGCGCTCCCACCCCTGCCCGCTCCCGGGGACGCCCGGTTTTCTACCGGCCGTTCTGCAAATTTTGCTCCCTTCATTTGTGAAAAATCACGCATTGACAGCTGCCGCTTTACTGTGCTAAACTACCCCCAACAGCCACGATGGAGAAAAGTACGGCCGCTTCGCCGGCACAGAGAGCGGGAGCAAGGTGCGAGTCCCGCCCGTGCGTTGGCCCGAACGAACACTCCGGAGCTGCAAGCTGAACCCCGCGCCGCGGGCAGTAGGCGAGCCGTGCCGCTCACGTTACAGGGCTAGCGTTTAATGGTGAACGCGAAAAGGGGCCGGACTGTCCGTTTGGGCAGCGGCAATTTAGGTGGCACCGCGGATCGGCAGCAGATTCGTCCTAATCAACTGGGGACGGACCGGCTGCTTTTTTCGTCCCGATTTTAGTTGAGTAAGGAGCGGTGCATTATGTGTGCGATCATCGGTTATCTGGGGCAGGATATGACGCCTGAGACCTTCGCGGGGTATCTCCGCCGGACGGAGAGCCGGGGGCCCGGTGCCATGCAGGTGGCCAGGACCCCCTTCGGCCTGCTGGGCTTCGCCCGTCTGGCCATCATGGGTCTCACTCCCGACGGGATGCAGCCCTTTGAGCGGGACGGCAGCTGGGCCGTCTGCAACGGCGAGCTCTACGGCTTCCGCGCCATGAAGCGGGAGCTGGAGGCGCGGGGCTACACCTTCCGCAGCGGCTCGGACTGCGAGCTGCTCCTCCCCCTCTACCGGGAGTATGGCCTGGACATGTTCGGCCACCTGGACGCGGAGTTCGCCTGTATCCTCTATGACGCGGAGAGGGGCCAGGTCATCGCCGCCCGGGACCCCATCGGCATCCGTCCCCTGTTTTACGGCTACTCCGGGAGCGGCCATATCGCCTTTGCCAGCGAGGCCAGGAACCTGGTGGGCTGGGTGGACGAGGTCCGCCCCTTCCCGCCCGGACATTACTGGTGCGGCGGCGCCTTCCACCGCTACACCGACATCTCCCATGTGGACCGATATGTCCACGACGACCTGGACACCATTGCCGCCAACATCTGGGAAAAGCTGGTGGCTGGTGTGGAAAAGCGGCTGGACGCCGACGCCCCCCTGGGCTTCCTGCTCTCCGGCGGCCTGGACTCCAGTCTGGTGTGCGCCATCGCCGCCCGGCTCAGCGACAAGCCCATCCGCACCTTTGCCATCGGCATGGACACCGACGCCATCGACCTCAAGTACGCCCGCCAGGTGGCCGACTACCTGGGTGCCGACCACACCGAGGTCATCATGACCCGGGAGGATGTGCTCTCCAACCTGCGCACCGTCATTGCCGCCCTGGGTACCTTTGACATCACCACCATCCGGGCCAGCATGGGTATGTACCTGGTGTGCCGGGCCATCCATGAGCGGACCGACCTGAAGGTCCTGCTCACCGGCGAGATCTCCGACGAGATCTTCGGCTACAAGTACACCGACTTCGCCCCCAGCGCCGAGGCCTTCCAGGAGGAGGCCCAGAAGCGCCTGCGGGAGCTGTTCTGCTACGATGTGCTCCGGGCCGACCGTTGCCTGGCCGACAACAGCCTGGAGGCCCGGGTCCCCTTCGGCGACCTGGACTTCGTCCGCTATGTCATGTCCATCGACCCGGCCAAAAAGCTCAACACCTACGGCAAGGGCAAGTACCTCCTCCGCCGGGCCTTCCAGGAGGGCGGCTGGCTGCCCGACGAGATCCTCTGGCGGGAGAAGGCCGCCTTCAGCGACGCCGTGGGCCACAGCATGGTGGACGACCTGAAGGAATATGCCGGACAGTACTATACCGACGAGGAGTTCGAGACCCTGCGGGCCAGGTATGACTACGTACCTCCCTTTACCAAGGAGAGCCTGCTCTACCGGGAGATCTTTGAGGAGTACTACCCCGGCCAAGCCGCCATGATCCCCGCCTTCTGGATGCCCAACAAGTCCTGGCAGGGCTGTGATGTGGACGATCCCAGCGCCCGTGTGCTGGCCAACTACGGCGCCAGCGGCGTGTAAGCGCCTTCCTGTGGAATAAACAGGGCCGTCGCGGACCTACACGGCGGCCCTGTTCTCTTTCCAAACAGCTACATATTCTTCCGGATCTGCCGGATGGCATTCTTCTCCAGCCGGGACACCTGGGCCTGGGAAATGCCCACTTCGGCGGAGACCTCCATCTGGGTCCGCCCCTCAAAAAAGCGCAGGTTCAGGATATGGCGCTCCCGCTCGGAGAGGCGGTCCATGGCCTCCTTGAGCGCGATATGCTCCAGCCAGCTCTCGTCGGTGTTTTTGGAGTCCTTCACCTGGTCGATGACGCAGATGGCGTCCCCGCTGTCGGAGTAGACCGGCTCGTAAAGGGAGACCGGGTCCACGATGGCGTCCAGAGCGAACACCACGTCCTCCCGCTTGACGCCCAGCTGCCTGGCTACCTCATCCACTGACGGCTCCCGCTGATGCTCGGCCAGAAAGGCCTCCTTGGCCTGCAGGACCTTATAAGCGGTATCCCGCATGGAACGGGACACCCGGATGGCGCTGTTATCCCGCAGATAGCGCCGGATCTCCCCCACGATCATGGGGACCCCATAGGTGGAAAAGCGCACGTCCAGGTCGGTATTGAAATTATCGATGGCTTTGATAAGCCCGATGCAGCCCACCTGAAAGAGGTCGTCCACATTCTCTCCCCGGCCGGTGAATTTCTGGATCACGGAGAGCACCAGGCGCAGATTGCCCGCGATGAGCTTCTCCCGGGCCTCCATATCTCCCTTCTTGGTCCGCTTGAGCAGCTCTATGGTCTCCTCATTTTTCAAAACCTTCAGCTTTGCCGTGTTTACGCCGCAGATCTCCACTTTTCCCTGCATAAAAATGCTCCTCCCGCAAAACCGGTCTGCTATCAGTATTTCCGGAGCAGACCGGTTCATACGGAAGGGGGCGGGAGTATATTTTTTATCGTGGAACCGCGTTCGATGGATTTCGCAAAGCCTTCCGGGGGGCAGCGCCCTGCGGCGAAAAAAGCGGAATGGCGGCCGAGAAATCTCCTTGCAAAATCTCCTGTCCTGTGCTATACTATTCAAGTCAGTTCCCTTGCAGGGTTGGTATATCGGTATTACAGCGGCTTCCCAAGCCGTTAAGGCGGGTTCGACTCCCGTACCCTGCTCCAGCTCGTCGCAAGCGTCATATCGCTTGCGACGAGTTTTTTATGCTCCGCATCAAAAACTCATCTCGCACTCATTCTGCTGCT
>JALEZN010000135.1 GCA_022772585.1 Clostridiales bacterium | reverse complement strand
CATGACTGTGCTGGAAAACTGCATGGTGGGCCAGACCAAGGTGCTGAAAAAGAGCAGGGAAGAGGCCCGCCAGAACGCCATGAAGTACCTGGAGAAGGTGGGCATGGCGCCCTACATCAACGCCAAGCCCCGGCAGATCTCCGGCGGCCAGAAGCAGCGGGTGGCCATCGCCCGGGCCCTGGCCATGGAGCCGGAGGTGCTGCTTTTCGACGAGCCTACCTCCGCCCTGGACCCGGAGATGGTGGGCGAGGTGCTCGCCGTCATGCGGGATCTGGCCAACGAGGGCATGACCATGCTGGTGGTCACCCATGAGATGGCCTTTGCCCGGGACGTGAGCAACCATGTGGTCTACATGGCCGATGGCGTCATCTGCGAGGAGGGGGAGCCCAAGGAGCTCTTTGCCCACCCCAGGCAGGCCCGCACCCGGGAGTTCCTCTCCCGCTTTACGGGACAGGTGAGCGGAGACTGATACGGATTTCAAATAAAATGCTTTATTTGAAATCCCGCGTGCTGCGCACGCTGGTGCCGCACATGCGTGCGTCACGGCGTCTGATAAAAACCTGACGCGCTTCGCGCTATCAAAAGCGTTTCAAGCTTTTTAACAAGTTTTAGTATGAGCACGACAAACGTACAAAAAAGCGAGCGCACCGCCGGGTGCGCTCGCTTTTGCCGTTTCGTGGGGAAATTACGGATCGTCCCGTTCCTCTTTGCCGGAGGGAGACTCCTCCCGGGACGGGGCGGACCGCTCCCCGGTGATCTCCGGCAGCAGCTCGGGGCCCAGGTCCACGGGCTCCTCTGCCTTTGCAGGGCCCTCGCCTGGAGGGGGGAGGGTTTCGGCGCCGGTAAAGACCAGCTCGAAGGTGGCGGCGTCCATGTTCTCATACTCCAGCAGGTATTCCGCCGTGCGCTCCAGCTCGGCGCGTTTCGTCTCCAGAATGCTCCGGCACCGGGCATAGGCCTCGTCGATCAGGGCTTTGACCTCCTCGTCGATGAGGGCGGCAACCTCTTCCGAATAGTTCTTGGTCTGGGCCATGGAACGGCCGATAAAGACCTCGTCATGGCCCGAGTCAAAGACCACGTTGCCCAGCTTATCGCTCATACCGTACCGGGTGACCATGTTCCGGGCGATGGAGGTGGCCTTCTGCAGGTCGTTGCCCGCGCCGGTGGAGATGTCGCCCAGACAGAGCTCCTCGGCCGCCCGGCCGCCCAGACAGACGGCGATGCGTTCGGCCAGGGCCTGGCGGGACATGAAGGACACGTCCTCCTGAGGCAGGGAGATGGTCATGCCCCCCGCCATGCCCCGGGGGATGATGGTGATCTGATGGACCGGGTCCTGGGTCTCCAGTTCGTGGATAACCACGGCATGGCCCGCCTCGTGGAAGGCGGTGAGCTTCCGCTCCCGCTCGATGACCACGCGGCTCTTCTTTTCGGGGCCGGCCACCACCTTGATGACGGCCTCCTGCAGGTCCCGCATGGCGATGAAGCGCTCATGCCGCCGGGCAGCCAGCAGGGCCGCTTCGTTCATCAGGTTCTCCAGATCGGCGCCGGTAAAGCCGCCGGTGCCCTTGGCCAGCTCGGAGAGATCCACATCCTCGGCCAGGGGTTTGTTGCGGGCGTGTACCTTCAGGATCTCCTCCCGCCCCTTGATGTCGGGGGGACCCACATAGACCTGCCGGTCGAACCGGCCGGGCCGCAGCAGGGCGGGATCCAGAATGTCCTGTCGGTTGGTGGCGGCCAGCACCACCACGCCCTCGTTGGAGCCGAAGCCGTCCATCTCCACCAGCAGCTGGTTGAGGGTCTGCTCCCGCTCATCATGGCCGCCGCCCAGGCCGGCGCCGCGCTGGCGGCCCACCGCGTCGATCTCGTCGATAAAGACGATGGCGGGGGCGTTTTTCTTGGCCTGGTCAAAGAGGTCCCGGACACGGGAGGCGCCCACGCCCACGTAGAGCTCCACAAAGTCGGAGCCCGAGATGGACAGGAAGTTGACCCCCGCCTCCCCGGCCACGGCCTTGGCCAGCAGGGTCTTGCCGGTGCCCGGAGGGCCCACCAGCAGAACGCCCTTGGGGATGCGGGCCCCCAGGGCCAGGAACCGCTTGGGATCCCGCAGGAACTCCACGATCTCCTGCAGCTCGGCCTTCTCCTCCCGGGCGCCCGCCACGTCGGCAAAGGTGACCTTTTTGGCCTGATCCTCCCCGGTGCGGGTGCGGGCCCGGCCGAAGCGGGCGGTGCGGTCGCCGCCGCCCCCTCCCCCGCCGTTCTGGCGCAGGAACATGACGTACCACAGCCCGCCGAAGACCGCAAATACGGCCACCCAGGCCAGGACATCAAACCACCACGGCTTCTGGAAGGCGGCAGGATAGTCGTAATCCAGGATACCGGCGGCCTTCTGGCTGGCCAGCATGTCGTTGAACTCCTCATAAAAAGCCTCAAAGCTGGGCAGGTCATAGACCAAAGTTTTGGTGCCGTATCCCATGTCCTCCCGCAGGGTCAGGGTAAGGCGGTTCCCTTTGACCACTACCTCGGAGACTTTTTGCTGGACCAGCAGCTGGCGGATGTCGCCATAGGTCAGCTGAGGCTGGTCATTGATGCCGCGCAGCGTAAAAATGGTCATCAGCAGGATGAGGACCACCAGCATGGAAAAGCTGATGTCGCGCAGGCTTCCTTTCCGATTCAAAATGCGGACACTCCCCCCGGCGCACCCCCAGGGGGGACGCCTGCTTCGTTAAAATAACAAGTTATTTTTCAGCTTCTGTAATTATATCCGGGGCGGAAGGGGGTTCTTTTCCCCCTGGCTCCGGGTCTGCGGATCATTCGCCCCCGTAGACGCTGGGCTTCAGAATGCCGATGTAGGGCAGGTTGCGGTACTTCTCGTCATAGTCCAGGCCGTAGCCCACCACGAACTCGTCGGGGATGGTGAAGCCGGAGTACTGCACCGCCACCGGCTTGGTGCGCCGCTCGGGCTTATCCAGCAGGGTGCACAGCCGGATGGAGGCGGGATGCCGGGCCTCCAGCAGCTTGAGCAGGTAGCTCAGGGTGTTGCCGCTGTCCAGGATGTCCTCCACCACGATGACGTCCTTGCCCTCGATCTGCTCGGACAGGTCCTTGATGATCTTTACCTGGCCGGAGCTGGTGGTGCCGCTGCCGTAGGAGGACACGGCCATGAAATCCACGGTGCAGGGCAGGGTGATGTGCCGCACCAGGTCGGCCATAAACACGAAGGAACCACGGAGCACGCTGACCAGCAGAGGCTCCTTGCCGGCATAGTCCCGGTCGATCTGGGCAGCCAGCTCACAGACCCGCTGCTCCAGCTGCTCTTCGGAAAAAAGGACGCACTTGATGTCTTGTTCCAGCATAATTATGTTTCCTTTCTCTCTGATATGTGAATGAATTGGATCTCATAGGCTTCCTCACCCGGCCGGGCGGCCCGGGAGGAGTCCGGCCCGAAGCCGGCCAGGGCCAGGAGGCCGCCGCCGTCGCAGAGCACCGGCAGCCGCTCCCGGTCCAGCCGGGGGATGCGGCGGTCGATGAGCAGCTTTTTCAGGGTGCGGCTTTCCCGTCCGGGCAGGCGGATGGCGTCCCCCGTCCGGCGGGGACGGAGGAGCGGAAGGCCCTGAAAGGCGGGAAAATAGCAGACGCCCGGCGGCGGATCGGTGGGGCACACCGTCCGGCGGCAGCGGCAGCCGTACAGGGTACCCTCGGGCCAGGTCTCCCCCTCCAGATTCAGGGGCGTGGGGGCAAAGGAACCGCCGGAGGGCCCCGGGCAGAACCAAAGCTCCCCATAGACCCGCCGGACCACCCGCCCGCCGGGCAGGGAGACCTGGGCGGAGGGATCGCTCCCCCGGGCCAGATCGGTCACGGCCCTCAGATGGGCGGCGGTACAGCCGTCGAAGCCGCCCTCCATCCGCTCCAGCAGCAGGCGGACCACTCTGGGGGCGACGGCGTCAGGGGCGGAGGCGATGAGCCCGGCGTCCAGCACCAGTGCCCCCGACTCCTGCCGGGCCTGACCGGCCCGCTGGGCGGCCAAATCGTTAAGGCAGCGCTGGTCGCACGCCAGGGCACGGGTGGTCCCGGACAGGCGGTGGGTGAATTGGGGATTGATCTGCTCCAGCAGGGGCATGACCTGATGGCGCAGCAGGTTGCGGGTATAGGTATCGTCGGCGTTGGAGCTGTCCTCCACATGGGGCAGGCCGTGACCGGCCAGATATCCCTCGATCTCCCGGCGGGAGACGGTCAAAAGGGGCCGGATCAACGGACCCCGCCGGGGCGCTATGCCGGTGAGGCCCTGGAGTGCGGCGCCCCGGACCAGGTGGAGCAATACAGTCTCGGCGTTGTCGTCGGCGTTGTGGGCGGTGGCGACGCGGTCACAGTCCAGCGCCCGGGCGGTCTCCTCCAGAAAGGCGTAGCGCATGGACCGGGCAGTCTCCTCAATGCCCTTCCTCCGCCGGCGTGCCTCGTCGGCTACGTCGCCGGAGCCCAGGGTGAAGGGAATGCCCCACGCCCGGCACAGATTTTCCACAAAAACGGCGTCCCGTGTGGATTCCTCTCCCCGGAGCCGGTGGTCGAAATGGGCGGCAAAGAGAGAGAATCCCGCCTGCTCCGCCATGGTGTGGAGCAGGTGCAGGAGACAGACGGAGTCGGCCCCGCCGGACACGGCGCACAGTACCCGGCAGCCCGGAGGGAGCATGCCGTATTCCTCTGTCAGGTCCCGTACTCTTTGCAGCATGGAGATCTCCTGCGGGTCCACGCCTAATACTCCTCATGCCGCCGGTCGATGGAGGAGAAGGTGGTGTACTCGGGCAGCCACTGCAGCTCCACCGTCTTGGTCTCGCCGTGGCGGTTTTTGGCAATGATGCACTCGGCCAGGTTGTGGTTCTCACTGTCCTCGTTGTAATAGTCGTCCCGGTAGAGGAACATGACGATGTCGGCGTCCTGCTCGATGGCGCCCGACTCACGCAGGTCGGAGAGCATGGGCCGCTTGTCGGAGCGGCTCTCCGGTCCGCGGGAGAGCTGGGACAGGCAGACCACCGGCACATTGAGCTCCTTGGCCATGATCTTCAGGGCCCGGGAGATGTCGGAGACGATCTGCTGCCGGTTGTCACCGGAGCGGACCTTGCCTCCGGCGGAGGTCATCAGCTGGAGGTAGTCTATGACGACCAGTCCCAGATTATCCACCCGGCGGCACTTGGCGTTCATGTCGGCCACGCTGAGGGAGGGATTGTCGTCGATGAGGATCTGGGTCTTGTTCAGAGCGGCCGAGGCGGCGGCGATGCGGTTCCAGTCCTCCTCGGAGAGCTTGCCGGTGACCAGCTTCTTGTTGTCCACAAAGGACTCGCCGGAGATCAGGCGCATGGCCAGCTGCTCCCGGCTCATCTCCAGGGAGAAAAAGACCACCGTTTTGCCCGAAAACTTGCCCGCGTGAAGGAGCATGTTCAGGGCAAAGGAAGTCTTGCCCATGCCGGGGCGGGCGGCCAGCAAAATCAGGTCGGACTTGTTCAGGCCCGAGATGGCCATATCCACATCGGGCAGGCCGGTGGAGAGGCCGGGGACGGCGGAGTCGCTGGCGGCAAGCTCGCTGAGCCGCTCGTACACGTTGAGGATGACGCTGGAGATGTGCTCCAGGCCCTGGGCGCCCCGGCCCTGCCGGATGGCGTAGATCCGCTGCTCGGCGGCCTCCAGCACATCCTGGGCGGTGCCCGTCCCCTCCTGGATCATGGCGGTCAGGTCCCCGGCGGTCTCGGCGATGCGGCGGAGCAGGGCCTTGTCCTTGACGATGGCCACATACTCCTTCACGTTGGCGGCGGTGGGGGTGATCTCCATGAGCTGGAGGACATAGTTGCGGGAGGTGTTCTCATCGTAGACGCCGTTCTGGCGCATGTGGTCCAGCACGGTCACCGGGTCGATGGTCAGGGAAAAGTTGAACATGGAGTAGATGGTCTCATAGATCTCCCGGTTCTGCCGGAGATAGAAGTCCTCCGGCTTGAGGGCCTCGATGACCTCGGGCACGCACCGGGCGTCGATGAGCATGGAACCCAGCACGCTCTGCTCGGCCTCCACCGAGTGGGGCATCTGCCGGACAAGCAGTTCCTCGTCCACGGAAACACCTCCATTTCATTCAGACATTAAAAAGTTAAAAGAGCGCGGGTCCGGCCTCAGGCCTCGGTGACCATGACCTTCAGGGTGCCCACCACCTCGTAGCCCAGCTTGCACTTGAGATTGTAGGTGCCGAAGGCCTTGATGGGCTCGTCCTGGACGATCTTGGCCTTGGGGATGGTAATGCCGTACTGGGCGCTGAGGGCGTCGGCGATCTCCTTGGAGGTGACGGCGCCGAAGAGGCGGCCGCCGTTGCCGGCCTTGGCCTGGATCTTGACGGTGACCTCCTTGAGCCGGGCGGCAGCGGCCTCGGCCTCGGCCTTCTCGGCGGCCTCCTGGGCACGCTTGGCTTTCTCCTGCTGCTTCATGGTGTTCACATTCTCGGGCGTGGCCAGAACGGCCAGCTTCCGGGGAAGGAGGAAGTTGCGGGCGTAGCCGTCGCTGGCCTCGATGAGCTGGCCCTTCTTGCCCTGGCCCTTCACGTCCTGCTGCAGAATTACTTTCATGGTAAACATCCTTTCTTGGTCAGGGGCCGGTCAAAGGCCGGCCCCGTTCAGTTGCTTTCAAAATACTGGTCGATGGCGGAGAGGAGGCTGCGGGCCACGTCACCCAGCTCGCCGGGGATCTGTCCGCCGGCGGCGGTGGCGTTTCCGCCGCCGCCCAGCTTCTCCAGGATCAGCTGTACATTGGTATCTCCCATGGAGCGGGCCGAGATGATGATCCGTTCCCCGTCGGGGAAGAGGACAAAGGAGCTGTCGACCCCCGAGATGTTGAGCAGCTCGTCGGCGGCCTGGGCAGCGGTGACCCGGCCCACGGTGTGATCCACCACCGCCACCGCCACGCCGCTGCGGTACATGCGTGCGTTGCGGATGATGTCGTAGCGGGCGATGGTGCCGTCCAGATCGTTCTGGAAGAGACGGCGCACGTCGCCGGTGTCAGCCCCCGCCCGGCGGAGGAAGGAAGCCGCGTCAAAGGTGCGGCTGCCGGTGCGCATGGTGAACTGCTTGGTGTCCAGCACGATGCCGGCCAGCAGGGCCTCGGCCTCGGTCCGCAGCAGGTCGGCGGGCTCCAGCAGGTACTGGAGCAGCTCGGTGACCAGCTCGCTGGCGGAGGAGGCGTAGGGCTCGTGGAAGTTGAGGGCCGCGTCGGCAATATAGGTGGCCGCGCGGCGGTGGTGGTCGATGACGGCCACCTTGTTGCAGGAGAGGAGCAGGTCCTCCGATATGGTCTGCTCGGGGCGGTTGGTGTCCACCACCACCAGAAGAGAGCGGGAATCGGCCTTGATCATGGCGTCCTGAGGGGAGAGGAACACGTCCCGGTACTCAGGCAGGGCGGCCAGACGGGAAGCCATGTCGGCGGCCGGGTTGGGGTTGGGATCTTTGATGATATAGACCGGGCTCCCCTTCTTCCGGGCGGCGGCACATACGCCGGCGGCCGCGCCGATGCAGTCCAGATCGGGGAACTTGTGGCCCATGACAAAGACGTTGGACGCGTCGGCAATGAGCTCGCCCAGGGCACTGGACATCACCCGGCTCTTCACCTTGGTCCGCTTCTCCAGCTCCTTGGCGTGGCCGCCGAAGAATTCAAAGTTGAACTTGTTCTTGATGACTACCTGATCGCCGCCCCGGGACAGGGCCATCTCCACCGACAGCGCGGCGTACTGGAACAGCTCCTGGAAGGTGTCGGCGTCCCGGCCCATGCCGATGGAAAGGGTGGCGGGCATGCCCTTTGGGTTGAGGACCGAGCGCACCGCGTCCAGCACGGCAAATTTCCCCTCCTGAAGCTGAGGCAGACAGCGCTCCTCAAAGAGGAAAAGATACCGGTCCCGGTCATACTTGCAGAACAGGCCGCCGGAAGGGGCGGTCCACTCCTCCAGCTTTTCGTCGATGCCGCTGAGAATGGCGGATTTGGCGGTGTCGCTGACGCCCTTGAGCAGCTCCTCGTAGTTGTCCAGCGTCAGGATGGCGCACACCGGCCGGGAGCCGTAGTACTGCTCCCGGACCATGGAGTAGTCGGTGACGTCCACCCAGTAGGTGGTGGCCAGGAAGCTGTGGGCCCCCTTCTCATCGGTGCGCACCAGGTGGCCGAAGACCAGATACTTCCGGCCGGACAGCTCCACCTCGGCGGGGCACTCGGTCTTGCCCTCCATGAGCCAGCGGGAAGAGAAGCCGGGCACCACGCTGGAGAGCTTGGTGTCGAACAGGTGCTCCCGCTCCCCGGTGAGCTGGAGAAAGCGGTCGTTGGACCAGATGACCTCGTCGCTCTCCGGCCGGAAGATGACCATGGGCAGGGGCGCGTTGATCATGGTGTCCTTGGTGGCCACGTCCACATTGCAGGTGACATTGTCGATATACTTCAGGATCTCTTTCTGGCGCTGCCCGCTGCTGTGGCGAAAATAGAGATAGAGCAGAAGCACAATCACCAGCTCTGTCCCACCCAGAAAGGGATTGAGGGTAAAGGAGACCAGCGTGAAGACCAGCAGACACACGAAGTAGAGCTGCAGGCCGGGTTCCAGCAGACGGGACAGCTTCTTTTTCCGCATGAGGATCAGCTCCCTTCTGCCGCGGAAGCGGCAAGCGATTGGATAATAGCTAATTATAACATAGAAAAAAGGAATTGTGGAGGGATAGATTTCAAAAGCCCCATCCGGGGCAAAAAATATGGGCACATGACGCCGGAAACGTGTTCAGACAGGATATGCCTGCTGCGGTAATCGTACTATGAAGCGGAGTGGTGTCAAGGGGCCAACTTTTTCGGTTGTCCCGGGACGGGGACGAGAAAAAGGGCCTGAAAGAAAATATAATAGCCGCTTTGCGGTAATCACACCATGGAGCGGAAGCGGAGTGGTGTCAAGGGGCCAACTTTTTCGGTTGTCCCGGGACGGGGACGAGAAAAAGGGCCTGAAAGAAAATATAATAGCCGCTTTGCGGCTATTATATCACAACAGAAAATACTCTGAAAGCCTGTTTTCGGTCAATCTTTCTCTTGCGGGGCGGGGCTGGGACTGCTATAATGCTTCTAATAAGACAATTTAAATCACTAAACTGCGGATCCGCGCCCTGCTCCGGCGAACAGATGAGCCGCAGTATGGCGGTTTAAACTGCCGGCCGCGCCGTCTGGGCACAGGCGGCGGCGGAGATCAACCAAAACAGGCAGGAGGTCATCTCTTATGAACCAATTCCCCATTCAGCGTGCCGCTGAGCTGAAAGAAAAGCCCGATCCCAAGTCGCTGGGCTTTGGCAAGATCTTCACCGACCACATGTTTGTGATGAACTACAATGCCGGCCAGGGCTGGCATGACGGACGCATCGTCCCCTACGGCCCCCTGAGCCTGGATCCCTCCACCATGGTGTTCCACTATGCCCAGGAGGTCTTTGAGGGCATGAAGGCCTACCGCCGTCCCGACGGCGGCGTGCAGCTCTTCCGGCCCATGGACAACGTGCGCCGGATGAACGACTCCTGTGAGCGCCTGTGCATCCCCGCCCTGCCCGAGGACGTGGCCCTGGATGCCATCAAGGCCCTGGTGGACGTGGAGCGGGACTGGGTGCCCAGCGAGCCCGGCACCTCCCTGTATATCCGCCCCTTCATCATCGCCACCGATCCCGCCCTGGGCGTCCACGCCTCCCACAGCTATCTGTTCTGCGTCATCTGCAGCCCGGTGGGCGCTTATTATAAGGAGGGCATCAACCCCGTCCGCATCTACGTGGAGAACGACGACGTCCGCGCCGTCCGGGGCGGTACCGGCTACACCAAGTGCGGCGGCAACTACGCCGCCTCCATCCGCGCCGGCGAGCGGGCCGAGGAGCAGGGCTATGCCCAGGTCCTGTGGCTGGACGGCGTGGAGCGCAAGTACATCGAGGAAGTGGGCTCCATGAACGTCATGTTCAAGGTGGACGGCACCGTCATCACCCCCAAGCTCACCGGCTCCGTGCTGCCCGGCATCACCCGCCGCTCCTGCCTGGAGCTGCTGCGCTCCTGGGGCATGCCTGTGGAGGAGCGTCTCATCACCGCGCAGGAGCTCTTTGACGCTGCCAAGGCCGGCAAGCTGGAGGAGGCCTGGGGCACCGGCACCGCCGCCGTGGTCTCTCCCGTGGGCGAGATGGGCTGGAACGACGAGCACGCCGTGGTGAACAACGGCCAGATCGGCGCCGTTACCCAGAAGCTCTACGACACCCTCACCGGCATCCAGTGGGGCACCCTGGAGGATCCCTACGGCTGGACCGTCAAGGTGTAAGAAAATCTGCCGCATATCGAAAATGGCCGCCCGTTTCGGGCGGCCATTTTTTGACTTTGGACGGCTGGGGGCAGCTCACCGGCAGGCCAGTTCCCCCAGCAGGGGCTCGAACTGGACGCCCATCAGGGGGGGCGTGCCCAGCTCCAGAGTGGCGGCGGCGGAGCGCCGGACAAAGGAGACCGCCAGCTCCATGCTGTCGGGAAGCGGCTGCCCGCGGAGCAGGGCCCCCAGCAGCACGCTGGCGAAGAGGTCTCCGGTGCCGGGGAAGCGGCAGGGCTCTTCATGCGTCTGGGAGAAGGAGAAGCGGCCGGTGTCCCGGTCGAAGCAGCCCGCCCCCACCTGGCCCGGCGCCAGGCTGACGCCGGTGATGACCACCGAGCGCCGCCCGTCCATGGAGAGCAGCGCCAGCCATTCCCGCATGCCCGCCTCATCCCGGGGAACGGAGGAATAGGGGCGGCGGAGCAGAATGGCGGCCTCGGTGAGGTTGGGGGTGATCACATCGGCTTCTTCCGCCAGAGCCTCCATGCGGGCGCACAGCTCCGGGGTGTAGCTGCTGTAGGGCGTTCCGTGGTCCCCCATCACCGGGTCCACCAGCACCAGCGTGCCCGGGCGGCGAAAGCGGGCGATAAAGTCCCGGATCACGCCGATCTGCCGGGCGGAGCCCAGAAAACCGCTGTAAATGGCGTCGAAGGAGGCACCCAGCTCGGTCCAGTGGGCCATGCAGTCCTCCATCTGTTCCGTCAGGTCCAGAAAGACCGCCCGGTCCGAGTGGGGAAAGCCGGTGTGGGCCGAGAGATAGGCGGTGAGCATGGTCTCGCACCGGCTGCCCATGGCGGACAGGACGGGCAGAACGATGGAAGCGGAGCAGCGGCCGAAGCCGGACAGGTCGTGGATGGCGGCCACCTCGGGGGCGCGTCTCATATGGGGATCCCTCCTTCGGGAAGTATCAGAAAACAGCCGGAAACAGAAAAGCCGGCACCGACCATTATAGCGGCTGGCCGCCAAAGTTTCAATTGACAATTCACAAAAGGTCTGCTACAATAATCGAGCATGACCGATGCGCGGGTATGGTGGAATTGGCAGACACGCCAGATTTAGGTTCTGGTGGGCGACCGTGCAGGTTCGAGTCCTGTTACCCGCACCAAAAGGGCCGGCAGGACCCTGTATGCGCCTCTGTAGCTCAGTTGGTAGAGCAGGGGACTGAAAATCCCCGTGTCGCTGGTTCGATTCCGGCCGGAGGCACCAAGTCGGAGCAAGCTTTAGATGGCTTGCTCCGACTTTTTTTCAAGACTCAGAGTGCGCTCATGCCGCTGTTCCTTCTTTTCAAACCGAACCCACTTTGTTGGGCTTCGGTTTGGCTGCGGGCGTTGGCTGACCGCAGAACTAGGACTGTTTTCCATATTTTCAAAATCACCGTACACTATTTTGAGGCCCTTCGCTTCCGGCCGCGAAGGGCTTCGCCGGGTTTGCAGCCGGGTGCGGTGGGCCCTTCGGCTGAAGTGGAACGTCAGGCAGACAGCAGAGCGGAAAAGAACGGAACATACTATTGCAAATCCGGCGAGAAATGTTAAGATTAAGATGGCATTAAGATATACGCCGGTATACGTTTTCTATGATTTCACGGCCCCGCGGCGGGTGCGCGGCGGGCAAAGGCGGGACAAATATGCAGATCATCATCGTTGGATGCGGAAAAGTGGGCAAGACCCTGGCAGAGCGGCTCAGCGCCGAGGGCCATAATCTGGTGGTCGTGGACCTGTCGGCCCAGAAGGTGGCTTCAGTGACCGACTCGCTGGACGTGATGGGCATCGTGGGCAACGGCGCCAGTGTCAATGTGCTGATGGACGCGGACATCGGCAACACCGACCTGCTCATCGCGGTGACGGCGTCGGACGAGCTCAACCTGCTCTGCTGCCTCATCGCCAAAAAGGCGTCGGGCGGGTGCCAGACCATCGCCCGGGTCCGCAACCCTCTGTACAACCGGGAGATCGGCTTCATCAAGGAGCAGCTGGGCATCTCCATGGTCATCAATCCGGAACTGGCAGCGGCCACCGAGATCGCCCGGCTGCTGCGTTTCCCCTCGGCCATCAAGATCGATACCTTTGCCAAGGGCCGGGCCGAGCTGCTCAAATTCAAGCTGCGGCCGGAGTTCAAGCTGGACGGCTATTCCGTGATGAAGCTGGTCAGCGAGCTGCGCAGCGACGTGCTGGTGTGCGCCGTGGAGCGGGGGGACGAGGTCTTTATCCCCAACGGCAGCTTCGTCCTGCGGGACGGGGACGGCGTGTCCATCATGGCCACCCCTCAGGAAGCGGCCTCCTTCTTCCGGAAGGTGGGGCTGGAGACCCACCAGGTCCGCAACACCCTCATCGTGGGCGGCGGCACCATCTCGGTCTATCTGGCCCGCCAGCTGCTGGAGATGGGCATCGACGTACATATCATCGAGCTCAAGCCCGAGCGGTGCGAGCTCCTCTGCCGGGAGCTGCCCGGGGCCACCATCCTCAACGGCGACGGCACCGACCAGCAGTTCCTGCTGGACGAGGGCCTTGCCAATGCGGAATCCTTTGTGGCCGTGACCAACCTGGACGAGGAGAACCTGCTGCTGGGCCTGTTTGCCAAGAAGCACTCCAAAGCCAAGCTGGTGGCCAAGGTCAACCGGATCTCCTTTGACGACGTGATCGACAGCCTGGACCTGGGCAGCGTCATCTACCCCAAATATCTCACCGCGGATTATATCGCCCAGTATGTCCGGGCCACCCAGAACTCCATTGGCAGCAACGTGGAGACCCTGTACAAGATCCTGGACAACCGGGCGGAGGCCCTGGAGTTCTATGTCCGGGCCGAGTCCGAGGTCACCGAGACCCCCCTCAGCGAGCTGGACCTGAAGCCCAATCTGCTCATCTGCTGTATCCACCGGCAGGGGAGGGTCATCTTCCCCCGGGGCCAGAACCGCATCCGGGTGGGAGATTCGGTCATCATCGTGACCACCTGCAAGGGGTTCCACGATATCCGGGACATCCTGCGCTGACGGATGGCGCCGCAAACGATACTAAAATCTGTTAAAAAGCGTGAAACGCTTTTTATAGCGCGAAGCGCGTCAGATTTTTATGAGACGCCGTGACGCACGGCATGTGCGGCACCAGTGTGCGCAGCACACGGAATTTCAAATAAAGCATTTTATTTGAAATTAGTATGAAACGACCGGGAGGACAGATAAGGCTATGAACGGCTCCGCGATCACCTTTATCATCGGCTGGATCCTGAATATTGAGGCTGCGCTCATGCTGCCGTCCTGCGCGGTGGCCCTGCTCTACAGGGAACGCTGCGGCTGGGCTTTTGCGGTCACCATGGCGCTGTGCCTGGCCATCGGCGTGCCCCGTGTGATGATGGGCATGAAGCGGAAGGTGTTCCACGCCCGGGAGAGCCTGGTCACCGTGTCCCTGAGCTGGGTGATGCTCAGCGTGATGGGGGCGCTGCCCTTCGTCCTCAGCGGCACGATCCCCAGTTTTGTGGACGCCCTGTTTGAGACGGTATCGGGCTTTACCACCACCGGCGCCTCCATCCTGCCGGCGGTGGAAGGCCTGCCCCGGTGCATGCTGTTCTGGCGCAGCTTTACCCACTGGATCGGCGGTATGGGCGTACTGGTGTTCCTTCTGTCCATTCTGCCCCTCACCGGCGGTTACCACATGAATCTGATGAAGGCGGAGAGCCCCGGCCCCTCGGTGAGCAAGCTGGTGCCCAAGGTGCAGTCCACCGCCAAGATCCTCTACGGCATCTATATCGTTCTCACCCTGCTGGAGATCGTGCTCCTGCTGCTGGGAGGCATGCCGCTCTTTGACGCGCTGACCACCGCCTTCGGCACGGCGGGCACCGGCGGCTTCGGTGTCCGAAATGACAGCATCGCCGGCTATTCTCCCTATCTCCAATATGTGATCACCGTCTTTATGATCCTGTTCGGGATCAATTTCAATGTGTATTTCCTGATCCTGATCCGGCGGGCGGGCCAGCTCATCCATTCGGAGGAGCTCTGGACCTATCTGGGCATCATCGGCGGCAGCATTCTGGCCATTACCATCAATATCCGCAGTATGTACGGTACGCTGGAGGAGACCTTCCGCCACGCCGCCTTCCAGGTGGGATCCATCATTACCACCACCGGCTTTGCCACCACCGACTTTGACCAGTGGCCCCAGTTTTCCCGGACCATCCTGGTGCTGCTGATGTTCATCGGCGCCTGCGCCGGCAGCACCGGAGGCGGCATCAAGGTCTCCCGCCTCCTCATCCTGATGAAGACCGTGCGGCGGGAATTCCACTGCTACCTCCGGCCCCGGGAGACCCGCTGCCTCCGGCTGGAGGGCCACCCGCTGGAGAACGAGGTGGTCCGCTCGGTGAATGTGTTCCTCATCACCTATGTGGTCCTCTTCTCCCTGTCGGTGCTGCTGGTGAGCTTGGATGAATATGATCTGGTCACCAACTTCACGGCGGTGGCCGCCACCCTCAACAATATCGGACCGGGCCTGAACCTGGTAGGACCCACGCAGAACTTCAGCCTCTTTTCACCGGCGGTCAAGCTGCTGCTCACCTTTGACATGCTGGCCGGCCGGCTGGAGCTCTTCCCCGTGCTGCTGCTCTTCTTCCACCGGACCTGGAAGCGGTTTTAACAGGACAAAACGACAGATCCCCGCCGCGAACGCGGCGGGGATCTGTCGTGAGAGGGGAATCTATGCGAAAGAAAAGAAAACAGCGGAGTCAAACATAGAAGAGCAGGTCCCGGTAGGTGGGGAAGGGCCAGCAGTCCTGTCCCACCAGCAGTTCCAGTTCATCGGCTAGGGCCCGGGCGGCGCTCATGGCGGGGACGATGTGCTCCGCGCAGTAGTGGGCGCACTCGGCGGCCTCCACGGGGGCGGCGGCCACCGCGGCGCTCAGGGCGTCCTGACTCTGGATGAGCAGGGCGGTCTTTTCAGTGATGGTACGGACCAGCCCGGCCTCTACGCCGGCCTCAATGCCGATGGAACGCTTGACGGCCACACCGTCGGCCACCTGGCGGGAATAGGCCATGCAGGCGGGGGTGATCTGCTTGCGGAGGATGTCCAGAGTGGCCCTGGCCTCGATGAGGATGGTCTTGCCGTACTCCTCCATGCAGATCTCCTTGCGGGAGCGGATCTCCTCCGGAGTATAGATGCCCAGAGAGGTGAAGAGGGCCACGTTCTTTTCGTCGTCAAAGTGGTCCACGGCCTCGGGGGTGGTGCGCAGGTTCATCAGGCCCCGGCGCTCCGCCTCTTCGGGCCAGTCGGCGCCGTAGCCGTTTCCGTTGAAGAGGATGCGGCGGTGGGCGGCCAGCTCCCGGCGGATGAGGGTGGGGAGGGCGGCGTCAAAGTCGGCGGCGCCCTCCAGCTCGTCGGCGAAGGACTTCAGCGCCTGGGCCACGGCGGTGTTGAGCATCACGTTGGTGCAGGCGATGTTGAAGGAGGAGCCGGGCATCCGGAACTCGAACTTGTTGCCGGTGAAGGCAAAAGGAGAGGTCCGGTTGCGGTCGGAGTTGTCCAGGGGGATGGGGGGCAGGGCGGTGACGCCGATGTCCATGGCCCGGCGCTTCTCGCCGCCGTGGGCGGCGCCCGAGATCAGGGTGTCCACCACGTCGGCCAGTTCGTCGCCGATGTACATGGAGACGATGGCGGGAGGGGCCTCATTGGCGCCCAGCCGGTGGTCGTTTCCTGCACTGGCCACCGAGATGCGCAGCAGGTCCTGGTACTCGTCCACCGCCTTGATGACGGCGGTGAGGAAGAGCAGGAACTGGGCATTCTCCATGGGAGTTTTGCCGGGCTCCAGCAGGTTTTCCCCGGCGTCGGTGGCCAGGGACCAGTTGTTATGCTTGCCCGAGCCGTTGACGCCTTCGAAGGGCTTCTCATGGAGCAGGCACACGAAGCCGTGGCGGTCAGCCACCTTCTTCATGACCTCCATGGCCAGCTGGTTCTGGTCGGTGGCCAGGTTGGCGGTGGTGAAGAGGGGAGCCATCTCGTGCTGGCAGGGGGCCACCTCGTTGTGCTCGGTCTTGGAGCAGATGCCCAGCTTCCACAGTTCGTCATCCAGGTCGGCCATGAAGGCCTTGACCCGGGGCCGGATGGAGCCAAAGTAGTGGTCCTCCATCTCCTGCCCCTTGGGGGAGGGAGCGCCGAACAGGGTGCGTCCGGTGAGGATCAGGTCGGGCCGCCGGGCATAGTCGGCCTTGTTGATGAGAAAGTACTCCTGTTCGGGGCCCACCGTGGAGGTGACCCGGCACACGTTTTTGCCGAAGAGCTTCAATACCCGGACGGCCTCCCGGCTGACCACGTCCATGGAGCGCAGCAGAGGGGTCTTCTTGTCCAGGATCTCGCCGCGGTAGGAGCAAAAGGCGGTGGGGATGCACAGGGTGTCATCCTTGATAAATGCATAGGAAGTGGGATCCCAGGCGGTGTAGCCCCGGGCCTCGAAGGTGGCCCGCAGGCCGCCGGAGGGGAAAGAGGAGGCGTCAGGCTCGCCCTTGATGAGCTCCTTGCCCGAGAAGTCCATGATCACACTGCCGCCGCCGCAGGGAGAGATGAAGGAGTCGTGCTTCTCGGCGGTAACGCCGGTCATGGGCTGGAACCAGTGGGTGAAGTGGGTAGCACCCTTGCTGACCGCCCAGTCCTTCATGGCGGCGGCCACCACATTGGCAACTGCGGGGTCCAGGGCACAGCCCTCGTTGATGGTGCGGCGGAGGGAACGGTATACGTCCTTGGGGAGGCGTTCCCGCATGACAGAATCGTTGAATACCATGCTGCCAAACAGCTCCGGGACCTTGCTCATAAAAAACACTCCTATTCCGGCTGAGATGGGCGGATGGAACGCCCCAATGTGCAAAAAAGGCGCTGCGGCCTTTCCGGCCACAGCGCCCTTGCTGTCGATGGGGCCATTATAGGCGGGACGGGGAAAAATGTCAAGGAAATTTGCAACTTAGTTTTCTAAACTTGCACGTCTTGTGAAAAACGGACAAAAAATGCGTCCTAAAGGGACACTCGCTTTGTGAGCGGCAGTAAACCGGTCGTTTTCCAAAAAAAGCCTTGAAATAAAAGAAAAATAGTGCTATAATTCCGCCCATGAACAAAGGCGTTCACAGAAGCGCCGCCTTTCCCCAAAAGAAGGGCGGCACTCCTGTGGACGCCATTTTTGCAGTTTAGAAGGAGTGGTCATGCATGTTGAGAGAGGGACAGGTGCGTATCCCGTCGGGCTGCGCCATTTCCGGCATTTTTTCCCGGAGCGGGGAGCCCATCCCGGGCGGAACCATCGTCAGGTCCATCGCCGTGATGCACGACCGTTCCAACGGCCTGGGCGGCGGCTTTGCCGGTTACGGGATCTATCCGGAGTACAAGGATTACTACGCGCTCCATGTTTTTTATGACTCCACAGCGGCCAAGCAGGAGTGTGAGGCCTTTCTGGACCGGCACTTCGATACCATCCAGCTCTCCAAGATTCCCACCCGCAAAAGCGCGGCCATCGTGGACGAGCCCCTGATCTGGCGCTATTTCGTCACTCCCCTGCCCCACAAGCTCGCGGACAGCCAGCTCTCTGAGCGGGAGTTTGTGGCCCGGTGCGTCATCAAGGTGAACAGCCGCATCGACGGGGCCTACATCTTCTCCTCCGGCAAGAACATGGGCGTGTTCAAGGCGGTGGGATATCCCGAGGATGTGGGCGAGTTCTACCGCCTGGACGACTACGCCGGCTACTGCTGGACGGCCCACGGCCGCTATCCCACCAACACCCCCGGCTGGTGGGGCGGGGCGCACCCCTTCGCCCTGCTGGACTATTCGGTGGTCCACAACGGCGAGATCTCCAGTTACGACGCAAACCGGCGCTATATCGAGATGTTCGGCTACCGCTGCACCCTCCAGACCGACACCGAGGTCATCACCTATATTCTGGACTACCTGGTGCGCAAGAAGGGATTTACTATGGAGGAGGCAGCCCACATCATGGCCGCCCCCTTCTGGGACACCATCTCCCGGATGCCGGAAGAAGAGAAAAAGTACATGACCTACCTGCGAAACGCCTTTGCAAGCCTTCTCATCACCGGGCCCTTCTCCATCCTGGTGGGCTACGAGGGGGGGCTGATGGCCCTCAACGACCGGCTGAAGCTGCGCTCCATGGTGGTGGGAGAGAAGGACGACACCGTCTACATCGCCTCTGAGGAGTCGGCCATCCGCATCATCGCGCCCGAGCTGGACCGGATCTGGTCCCCCAAGGGCGGCGAGCCGGTCATCGTTACCCTTAACGAGAAAGGAGGCGCGCAGTAATGGCCATCAATTTCCTCTACCCGGAGCATGAGGTGGTCCGCAACCAGGACCGCTGCATCACCTGCCGGGCCTGCGAGCGCCAGTGTGCCAACGAAGTCCACAAATACGACCCGGAACTGGGCGTCATGGTCAGCGACGAGTCCAAATGCGTCAACTGCCACCGCTGTGTTTCCCTCTGCCCCACCCGGGCGCTGAAGATCGTCAAGAGCGACCATACCTTTAAGGAGAACGGCAACTGGACGGGCAAGGCCATCCAGGAGATCTACCGTCAGGCGGCCTCCGGCGGCGTGCTTCTCTCCTCCATGGGCAACCCGGAGCCCTATCCCATCTACTGGGATAAGCTGCTGATCAACGCCTCTCAGGTCACCAATCCCTCCATCGATCCCCTGCGGGAGCCCATGGAGACCCGGACCTTCCTGGGCAAAAAGCCCACCGCCATCCGGCGGGACGAGGACGGCAGGCTCATCAACAACATGACTCCCCAGCTGGAGCTGAGCGTGCCCATCATGTTCTCGGCCATGAGCTACGGCTCCATCTCCTACAACGCCCATGAGAGCCTGGCCCGGGCGGCCCGGGCGCTGGGCACCTACTATAATACCGGTGAGGGCGGCCTCCATGAGGACTTTTACCAGTATGGCCCCAACACCATCGTCCAGGTGGCCTCCGGCCGGTTCGGCGTCCACAAGGAATTTCTGGAGGCGGGCGCCGCCATCGAGATCAAGATGGGACAGGGCGCCAAGCCGGGCATCGGCGGCCACCTGCCCGGGCAGAAGGTGGGACCCGACATCTCCCGTACCCGTATGATCCCCGAGGGGTCGGACGCCATCTCCCCCGCCCCGCACCACGACATCTATTCCATCGAGGACCTGCGCCAGCTGGTCTACTCCCTGAAGGAGGCCACCGAGTATAAAAAGCCGGTCATCGTGAAGATCGCCGCCGTCCACAACGTGGCGGCCATCGCCTCGGGCGTGGCCCGCTCCGGCGCAGACATCATTGCCATCGACGGCTTCCGGGGCGGCACCGGCGCCGCCCCCACCCGCATCCGGGACAACGTGGGCATCCCCATCGAGCTGGCCCTGGCCGCCGTGGACCAGAGGCTGCGGGACGAGGGCATCCGGGACCAGGTATCGGTGGTCATCGGCGGCTCGGTCCGTTCCTCCTCCGACCTGGTGAAGGCCATCGCCCTGGGGGCCGACGCGGTGTACATCGCCACCGCCGCCCTGCTGGCCCTGGGCTGTCACCTGTGCCGCACCTGCCACACCGGAAAGTGCAACTGGGGCATCGCTACCCAGCGGCCCGACCTGGTCCGCCGCCTGAATCCGGACATGGGCTGCCAGCGGCTCATCAATCTGGTCACCGCCTGGGACCATGAGCTCAAGGAGATGATGGGCGGCATGGGCATCAATTCCATTGAGGCCCTGCGGGGCAACCGGCTCATGCTGCGGGGCATCGGCCTCAACCAGAAGGAGCTGGATATCCTGGGCGTCAAGTATGCCGGCGAATAAGGAGGCCCGCCATGAAACGCGTCTATGTGAATGAAAAGTGGTGTCTGGGCTGCCACCTGTGCGAATATTACTGTGCCTTTGCAAACTCCGGCAAATCCAGCATGGTCAAGGCCCTGAAGGACCACAGGATCGCGCCCCGTATCCGCATTGAGGAGCGGAACAATATCTCCTTCGCCGTCTCCTGCCGCCACTGTGAGGATCCCATCTGCGTCAAAAGCTGCATCTCGGGCGCCCTGTCCATGGTGGACGGCGCGGTGTTTATCGACTCGGACAAGTGCGTGGGCTGCTACACCTGTATCCTCACCTGTCCCTACGGCGCCCTGACCCACAGCGAGCACGGGGCGGTGCAGAAGTGTGAGCTCTGCCAGAAAAACGAATTCGGCGTGCCCATGTGTGTGCAGGGCTGCCCCAACAAAGCCATCGTCTACGAGGAGAGGTGAAGGGTATGAAGTATGTCATCATCGGCAACGGCACCGCCGCCGTGGGCTGTGTGGAGGGCATCCGCGCCGTGGACCGGAGCGGGCCCATCACCATCGTCTCGGCGGAGCCTTACCCAGCCTATGGCCGGCCCCTCATCTCCTACCTGCTGGAGGGGAAGACCACCGAGGAGAAGATGCTCCGCTACCGCCCGGAGGACTGGTATGAGCGCAGCGGCGTCACCCCTCTGCTGGGGCGGCGGGCTGTCTCGGTGGACGCCGGGGCCGGACAGGTGGTGCTGGAGGACGGCGGGCGGCTGGACTATGACAGGCTGTGCCTTGCAACCGGCTCCCGCCCCTTCGTGCCCCCCATGGAGGGACTGGAGACCGTGGAGCGAAAGACCAGCTTCATGACCCTGGATGACGCCAAAAATCTTGCCGCCATGCTGGGGGAGGGAAAGGACAAACGGGTCCTTATCATCGGCGCCGGCCTCATCGGCCTCAAATGCGCCGAGGGCATCCTGGAGCGGTGCGCCTCCATCGACATTGTGGATCTGGCGGAGCGCATCCTGCCCAACGTGATGCTGCCCGAGCCGACAGGCATCATCCAGCGGCATATTGAGTCAAAAGGCGTGCGCTTCCACCTGTCCGACTCGGTGGCCTCCTTCGCCCCCGACGCCGTCACCCTGAAGAGCGGGAAGGTCCTCCCCTTCGACGTGCTGGTGGTGGCGGTGGGCGTGCGGCCCAATACCGAGCTGGCCGCCGCCGCGGGCTGCCGGACGGACCGGGGGATTAAGGTGGATGAGCACGGCGCCACCACGGTGCCCGATATCTACGCCGCCGGCGACTGCGCCGTCTCCCACGACATTTCCGCCGGCACCGACCGTATCCTGGCCATTCTGCCCAACGCCTATTTTCAGGGCGAGACCGCCGGGCGGAGTATGGCGGGGGGAGAGGCATCCTTTACCAAGGCCATCCCCATGAACGCCTCCGGCTTTATGGGGCTGCATATGCTCACCGCCGGCAGCTACGACGGCGAGCAGTACCTGACCCGGGAGGACGGCAGCTACAAGCTGCTGGTCACCGCCGATGACCGCCTGAAGGGCTTCATCCTCCTGGGAGAGGTGGACCGGGGCGGCATCTACACCTCCCTCATCCGGGAGCAGACCCCCCTGTCCTCCATTGATTTCGAGCTGATCCGGGAGAAGCCGCAGCTCATGGCCTTCTCCCGTTCCGAGCGGGCCAAAAAGTTGGGAGGCGTTAAAACATGGTGATCCAGGCCAACAGCACATACTATCAGCAGCTCAACGAGCAGATCCGCGCCTGCCCCGACCAGGAGGTGGTGGTGGAGCGGATCTTCGGCCAGCGCTATCTGGCCTGCGGCTCCTCCGGGCGGTATTTCCGCCTGCGGGGCACCCCGGGCAACGGCCTGGGCCAGTATCTCAACGGCTCCGACGTGGAGGTGTTCGGCAACTGCCAGGAGGCGGTGGGCGACACCATGAACGACGGCACCATCGTGGTCCACGGCAGCTGCGGGGACGCCTGCGGCTACGCCATGCGGGGCGGCTCCATCTTTATCGAGGGAAATGTGGGCTACCGGGCCGGCATCCACATGAAATCCTATCTGGACAAATCCCCTCTGCTGGTGATAGGGGGCCGGGCCGGCTCCTTCCTGGGGGAGTACCAGGCGGGGGGTACCATCGCCGTTTTGGGCCTGGAGGAGAGCGATGAGCCCATCGTGGGCAATTTCTGCGGCATGGGCATGTACGGCGGGAAGATTTTCCTCCGGGGCGGCCGTATCCCCGCCCTGCCTCAGCGCCTGGTGGTCCGCACGGCGGAAGCGGCCGATCTGGCCGAGCTGGAGAGCGCCCTGCGGCGGTTCTGCGGTCATTTCGGCCGGGACCTGGAGCAAGTGATGGACGCTCCCTTCCAGGTCATTACCCCAGACAGCGCCAACCCCTACAAGCAGCTCTATATTGCCAATTGATCCATAGCCGCCGGCGGAGAGGAGAGCTCCGCCGGCGGCTGCCGTGGTTTGATCTATTTGTGAGGAGGAATCGCGTATGACCAAATTCATTTTCGTGACCGGAGGCGTGGTGTCCGGTCTGGGCAAGGGGATCACCGCTGCCTCCCTGGGCCGTCTGCTGAAAGCCAGAGGACTGAAGGTTGCCGCCCAAAAGCTGGACCCCTATATCAACGTGGACCCGGGCACCATGAGCCCCTATCAGCAC
>JALEZN010000126.1 GCA_022772585.1 Clostridiales bacterium | reverse complement strand
GCGTAGATGGTGTGATTACGCTTCTGGATCGCAGCCTCCTTGCGCTCCTTGATCTGCTTCTGCGTCAGTCCCTGATCGGGAGCGTTCTGGCGCTGCTTCTTTTCTCTGGATGCGCTCATGTCACTCAGTCCTCTCGTAATGATTCCCGCGAAAGCGGGTGCCCCGGCCGGGGCAGGTACACTTAGACAAGGTGATATTATACCGGAAACAGGGCCGTCTTTCAAGTCCAAAAACGCCTCCTGTTCCCTTATCTCCCTCTTTTTACGGATTATTCATATTTCTTTGCCCTCAGGCCCGGTCCTTCCACCACGTCTCGATCTCGGCCCGCCCGGCCTGAACGCTGCCCTGCACCATCCGCTCCGAGCCGCCGCCCCGGCCCTTCAGGGCGGCGTTCATCTCCTTCGCCAGCGGCCGCAGGTCCTGCCGTTCCGAGCCCAGGATATACTGGAACTTCGTCCCGTCCCAGGCGTAGGCGGCGCACACGCCGGTCCCCTTGGCCACGGCTGCGTTCACCAGCGCCCGCAGCCCGTTGGCGTCCAGCTCCTCAAAGAGCACCAGCCGCTCCGCCCCGGCCGGCAGCGCCTCCGCCCTGGCCTGGGCCGCCAGGCGTCCCAGCGCGGCGGCACGGGCCTTCTCCCGTTCCAGCTCCTCGCAGAGCCGGCGGACGGCAGCCGTCACCTCTTCCTGCCTGGCGGAGAGCAGTCCGGAGATGGCGGTGACACTCTCCTGCTTGCCCATCAGGTCCTCCACCGCCCGGCTGCCGCAGAGCATCCGGATGCGGACGCCCCCCTTCCAGTTCTGCATGGAGATCATATGGATAAGGCCGATCTCGCCTGTCCGTTTCACATGGGGGGCGCAGCAGGCGCATACGTCATAGCCGGGGATGGTGACAATGCGGACGTTCTCCGTCAGGTCCAGCTTGCTGCGGTACTCCAGATGGGCCAGTTCTTCCGCTGCCGGAAACTCGCACCGGACCGGCAGGTCCTCGGCCACCGCCCCGTTGGCCAGCCGCTGGACCCGTTTCACATCCTCCCAGGTCACCGGACCGCTCAGGTCGATGGTCATCTCCTGGTCCCCCAGGTGAAAGCCCACATTGTTCAGCCCATAAAGGGTGTGGAAGAGCCCGGAGACGATATGCTCTCCGGTGTGGCACTGCATCCGGGCAAACCGCAGCACCCAGTCGATGCGGCCCCACACCGCCGTCCCCGGCTCCAGAGGCTGCCGGGTATAGTGCCAGACCAGGCCGTCCTGCTCGTGGGTATCCTCCACCGCAACGGCGTCTTTCTCCTCCACCCCGGCCGGCAGCAGCACGCCCCGGTCGCCGAACTGGCCGCCCCCCTCCGGGAAGAAGCAGGTGCGGTCCAGTGCCACCCGAAAGCCCTCCTTCCGGGCCTCGCAGGCCAGCACCCGGGCCTCAAACTCCACCGCGTGGCTGTCCTGATAATAGATCCGTTCCGTCGTCATCGTGTTTTCTCCTTCTGTGTTGGATTCCAGGTCGTTTGATGCAAGGGGTGTTCCGCCGCAGGCGGGGGATATTTCGCCCCACGGGCGGAGGCGGGGGCTGCGCTCGCCGCGCGGGCGTCCTGCGCGGACAGCGCCAGCCCTTTTCCCGAAAAGGGCTGGACAAAAGGGCCAAAGGGGTGCACGGCCCCCCTTTGGAAACCCCTAAGTGCGGGGGCGCGCTACCGTGACTTTATGCAGTCTTGATCGCTTCTCTTCCACATTTGGGTGCGCCATGCAGGCGATGCGGAAAGTCCCATCCCTGTCCATAGCAAAAAATAGGGGGAGCCCGTCTGAAACGGACTCCCCGCCGGTATCAGCCGAAAACCGCTTACACCGCTTACCTGGCGTAGTAGTTGATCAGGCAGCCCGCCAGAACGATATCCCGCTCCTCGCGGGTCATGCCGGGCAGCTTCAGGGTGACGTTCTTCTCTTCACCGTTCTGGATCAGCACGGCGGGAACCGTCTCGCTGCCGCTGTCCAGTGCGGAGCGGACGCCCGGGATATAGAGCTGGTCACCGGGCTGGATATTCCAGTCCTTCACGTCCTCGGCGATGAAGGGCAGCATGCCCCAGTTCACCACATTGGAGCGGTAGCGCTTAGTGGCGTACTCGGCAGCCAGGTTGGCACAGCCGCCCAGCACCCGCTGGCAGGAGGCGGCCTGCTCCCGGGCGGAGCCGTCGCCGGGCTTGAGGGCCATGACGAAGGTGCCCAGGCCGGTGGTCTTTCCGTCCCGTCCGCCCAGGGCCTTTACCACCTCAGCGGCCTGGGGGTCCCTGCGGCGGAGCTGCTCCACCGCAAGCACCGCCTTGGCCCGGGGCACGTACTGGGGATCCTTGCGGCTCAGGGCAAACTCGGACAGGCGCAGGGGGTTGGAGCGGTAAGACGAGGTCTCACCGGAGGGGATGAGCTCGTCGGTGGTGGTCACCGGATCGTAGATAGCGGCGGCAGCGGTGAGAAGCAGATTCTCGGGCAGAGCCACCTGCTCAGGCCAGTCGGCGATGTTGGGGCCGTAGACCAGCTCGGTCTCCGGCCGGGCATTTCCCACGCCGAAGTACACCCGGGCCTTGTAGGCAGAATCGTCATAGGCCCAGCTCTCGTCCGCCCGGTCGGCGGGGCAGTCGGGCAGCTCGTCGGCGGCGGTGAGCACGCCGCCGTTGAGGGCGGTGGCGGCGATGGAGCGGGCGTCCATCAGGGCCACGTAGGAGATCTG
>JALEZN010000123.1 GCA_022772585.1 Clostridiales bacterium | reverse complement strand
TTAGCACATCCGTCCTCGCTTGTCAACACCTTTTTTCGGGACCGCTCCTGCTTTCCGCCGCTGTGTCCCAACTCCAGGTGCCCCCCTCGTGAGGCGCTCAGATATAATACCAACTCCCGCCCCTTTTGTCAACACCTTTTTCGAAAAAATCCGAAAATTCTTCTCTGTCCTTCCCCATATCCTAATGAACGCACTATGAACGCAGAAATCCCTCCTGATGCGGTCCGCTCGGACGCGTCAGGAGGGATCCAGGCTCGGATTCTGTTGTCCGCCGCTTACAGCAGGCAGATCACCACGGCCAGCACGGCAAACGCCACTGCCACCCACTTGGTCCAACGGGCCAACTTGGCGTCCCAGCCTTTGGCCTTGTTTTTGGCCATAAAAGTGTCCGCCACGCCGGCGATGCTGCCGGACAGGCCGGCGCTCTTGCCGGACTGGAGCATAACTACCATAATAAGCGCCAGCTCCACCAGAACGAGGACGACACTCAGGATGATCTTCAGCACGTTACATCTTTCCTTTCGGCCCCAGGGGGCGCTGTCTTCTGATTTTGGGCGCACTGCGGCCGCCCTTTTCAAATGTATTTTTTATGATAGCACAGAACAGGGCCGATTTCAAGAGATATTTCCCGCTTTTCTCAGCGTTCCCGGACGATGCGCCGGCTGGCCTGGCAGGTAGCCAGAAAATAAGCTCCATAGACCACCAGAATAAAGACTGCCGCAGCCGTGCTGCTGGCCACTACATCCAGCCTGCCCACCTGGGCAATGACTTTATTGGCCGCCCGCATCCCCACAATAGAGTGCACCACCGCCAGGGACAGGGGCAGGAAGAAGGAGAGAAACACCTGCACGTCCACCGAGCGCGCCTGCATCTTCTCCTCCACCCCCAGGCGGGAGAGGATCCGGTAGCGCCCGGCGTTGTCCGCCGCCTGGGAGACCTGCTGCAGAGCCAGTACCGCCGCCGAGGTCACCAGGAAAATGATGCCCAGATACATTCCCAGGAAAAGCACCAGCAGCTTGGTCCCCATCTGGTCCATGTAATTGACCAGCCTGGTGCTCAGGCCAAAACCGTATCCTCCCTTGACATGCCGTCCAATGACCTCGGACATCCGCTCCCAGGCCGCCTGCATCCGCTCCTCGGTCTGTTCAGCGCTGCCGCCGGCGGGATAATCGCCCACCAGCATCTGCTTGAAGGGCGCCCGGCCCTCCAGCGCGGCGTCGGGCAGGATCAGGATATTGCCGTGGACGCCGCCGTCAGTAAAGACCGTGTCCTCCCGCCAGGCCGCCTCCTCCAGGTGATATGTTTTGCCGTCCAGCGCCAGATCCGGCCGCTCCGTTTTGAGGCGGAGCGCCTGCTCCTCACTTTTGGAAGAGGTCCCGCGCAGAACGCCGTAGCCGTCCTGAGGCAGGTCCGTCTCCTCCCGTCCCAGCAGGGACAGCAGTGTATTGGCGTCCCGCTGGGAAATGGCCAGTACGTTGGAGGAGCTTTCCCCGTCCTCTGGCGGCTCCGCGCCCGGCGCCGTCTCCAGCAGGCAGACGCTCACCTGGGCCCGCCGGGGCAGGTCCCGCTCCACGTCGAAGCCTGCCTCCGTCAGAATCTGCTCCAGGTCCAGGCGGACACTGTTGTCATCCAGCCAGATCTGGCAAGTCATATCAAAGGGAGAGTCCCGCTCTACCATACCGGCCACGGTGTTGTTCAGGCCCACCGAGCAGGCGGTGATGCCGATGGCCAGCAGCAGCATCAGGCAGACCACCGTCATGGACCAGTAGTTGGTGGTGATCCTGGAGTTGAACTGCCGCAGGATAAACATATTGAGCCCGTTGTAATAGAGCTTCTTATGATTCTGGCACAGCCGCAGCAGAAAGCCGGACAGGGAGCGGAAAAAGAGCAGGGTGCCCGCGCTGCCCAGCAGCAGCATCAGCCAGAAACCCGGGTCCAGAGTGAGCAGCCCCCGCTCGAAGAGCATCCAGTAGGCCGTGCCGATCAGGGCCACACCCACCACGAACATGGCCGCCGCCGCAGGGATGGAGCGCAGCTTCAGGTCCTCATTCTGCCGCTCGGCCTGGAGCAGGCGGATGAGCTTCTGCCGGGCCACCGAGAAGGAGTTGAAGCCCATCACCAGCAGGAAGATGACGCCGAAATACAGCGCGGTCTTGACCACGCCCTTCCAGGAGAACACGAAGTGGAACTGCTCCACCGTCACGGCAAAGAGTCCAGCGGTAAAAGCCGACAAAAACTGGGCCGCCAATACGCCCAGCACCAGCCCCGCCGCCAGGGCCAGCACGCCGATAATCAGGGTCTCCAGGAAGAGGATGAGGGCCACTTTCCGTTGCTCCATACCCAGCAGCAAATAGATGCCCAGCTCCCGCTTCCGCCGCCGGAGCATAAAGCGGTTGGCGTACAGGATCAGAAAGGCCAGCACCGCCGACACGAACACCGATATCACGTCCATGAGCTGCAAAATGGCGTCCACCATCATCTTTCCCGACCCCTGGGCCAGGATCTCCATCACCCACTGGGTCTCCAGCGAGTTGAATACATAGAACACGCATACGCCGAAGAGCAGCGTCAGAAAATAGAGGGTATAGTCCCGGACGCTGCGCACCACGTTTTTCCGGGCCAGCTTACAGAACATCGTCGCACGCACCTCCCAGCAGAGTGACTACCTGGATGATCCGGGCAAAGAAGTTCTTGCGGCTGTCATCCCCCCGTACCAGCTCGGTGAACCGCTTTCCATCCTTGATGAACAGGATGCGGTGGCAGTAGCTGGCGGTAAAGGCGTCGTGGGTGACCATCAGAATGGTGGCCTTCCGGCCCAGATTCAGGTCCTCGAAGCGGTCCAGCAGCAGTCGGGCCGATTTGGAGTCCAGCGCGCCGGTGGGCTCGTCAGCCAGGATGAGGGCGGGCTCGGTGATGATGGCCCGGGCCGCCGCCGTCCGCTGCCGCTGGCCGCCCGACATCTGGTAGGGATACCGGTCCAGGCACTCCTGGATCTCCAGCAGCCGGGCGGTCTCCCTGACTTTCTCCTCGATCTCCCCCGCCCCCCGGTGAAGAATGGTAAGGGCCAGCGCGATGTTCTCAAAGCCGGTGAGAGTGTCCAGCAGGTTGCAGTCCTGAAATACAAAGCCCAGTCGCTCCCGCCGGAATCGGGAGAGCTTTTTGGCATTGAGGCGGGTGATATCCTCCCCGTCGATGACGATCTGCCCGCCGGTGGCGGCGTCGATGGTGGAGATGCAGTTGAGCAGGGTGGTCTTTCCGCTGCCCGACGCGCCCATGATGCCCACAAACTCGCCGGGCATCACCTCGAAGCTGATATCGTCGATGGCCCGGTTCACATTGCCCCGGCTGCCGTAATACTTCTGAAGATGGGAAACGGTCAGAATAGGTTCCATATGCTGTTCCTCCTTTTGTCCCCTCCATTGTACCTCCCGATCGCCCCCGCCCGCCATCGAACTTTCTTACGTTTTTGTGACGTTTTTGTAAGCTTTCTTCCCCTTCTCCCAGCCGGAGCGGCGTTGTAATCTCCCGTCAAATCGGGTAAAATGGAGACAGCTCATACGCTGGGGGTGGATATGCTTGCTCAGGCTCTTTTTTTCCACAGCGGAGGACGGCCGCTCCGCCGCCCACGCCCTGCTGCGCACCGTTCTTGCGGAGGACTTTGGTCTGGAGTCCCCCGTCTTTGCCCGCTCCCCCGGCGGCAAGCCCTGTCTGGAAAACGCTCCGCTCCAGTTCAGCCTCAGCCACAGCGGCCCCTTCGCCCTGTGCGGCGTGGGAGACGCCCCTCTCGGGGTGGATGTGGAGCGGATCCGGCCCCGGCGGCCCGGCCTGCCCCGGTTCGCCCTCTCCGACCGGGAATTCCAATGGTTCACCGGGCGGGGCGGCCGCTGGGAGGACTTTTACACACTCTGGACTTTGAAGGAGAGCTTTGTAAAATACACCGGCCAGGGCTTGAACGTCGCCCCCCGTTCCATTGCCGTTCCCCTGCTCTCCCCCGGTGAGAGCGGCATTTTCCGGGGGCTGTGGTTCCGCTCCTACGGCGCTCCGGGCTGGCGGGCGGCCTGCTGCGGCCAAGAAGAGCCGCAGGAATTAGAAAGAATTTCTGATCCTTTTCAAGCTATCTGATTATAAAAAGGAGATATCCATGTCAAAACACACTCATTCCGATCCCCTCATCACCGGTGTTTACCACGCCGCCGGCCGGGGCTTCGGCTTTGTCACCCCCTCCGGAGAGGAGGGAGCCGGCGGGGACTATTTCATCCCGCCCCGGATGGAAAACGGCGCCTGGAACGGCGACACCGTGACCATCCGGCCAGAGGGCGGCCCCTCTGCCCCTGGCGAAAAGCGGGAGGCCCGGGTCATTTCCGTTCTGAAGCGCGCCAACCGGGCGGTGACCGGCGCGGTACGCAAGCACAACCGGGAGACCTGGCTGGTGCCCGACGGGGACAAGCTGCGCGACCCCATCCTGGTGGTAGGCCGGACCGCCGGTCTCCGCCCCGGGGACAAGGCGGCGGTGAAGATTTCCAGCTACGGCACCGCCAAGCAGCCCCCCATGGGCACCCTGGCGGAGGTCTTTGGCCGGGACGGCAGCCGGGAGGCCGCCGTGGAGGCCATCCTCTTCGAGCAGGGGATCCACCGCCAATTCCCGCCCCCGGTGCTGGAGCAGGCCGCCCGGGCGCCCCAGGTGGTGGACCCTTCCGCCCTGGCGGGACGGCTGGACCTGCGGGACAAGCTCATCATCACCATCGACGGCGCGCATGCCCGGGACCTGGACGACGCCGTCTCTCTGGAGCGGGACGGCCAGGGCCGGCCGGTGCTGGGAGTCCACATCGCAGACGTGAGCCACTATGTCCCCATGGGCTCTCCCCTAGACGTGGAGGCATGGCAGCGGGGCACCTCGGTCTACTTCGCCGACCAGGTCGTTCCCATGCTCCCCACCGAGCTCTCCAACGGCATCTGCTCCCTCAACCCCCGGGTGGACCGGCTCACCCTCTCCTGCATCATGACCCTCGCCCCCGACGGCTCGGTGGCGGAATACCGCATCGTCAAATCGGTCATCCGCACCGCCGAGCGCATGAATTACCCGGACTGCAACGCCCTGCTCCAGGGCGGCAGTCTCGGGCTGGAGGAGCGGTATGCCCACATCCTTCCCATGCTGCGGGAGATGGCCGGTCTCTCCCGGGTGCTGGAGCGCCGCCGCCGTCTCCGGGGCGGATTGGACCTGGAGAGCCGGGAGAGCGAGATTCTCTGCGACGACGAGGGCCGCCCGGTGTCCATCCGGGCCCGGGCCCCCGGCGAGAGCGAGGGGATCATCGAGTCCTTCATGCTGGCCGCCAACGAGTGCGTGGCCCGGCACCTCTCCCAGCTCCAGGCCCCGGCGGTCTACCGCATCCACGAAAAGCCCTCGGCGGAAAAGGCCGAGGCCCTGCGCGCCATGCTCGCGCCCCTGGGCTACGACGTGCGGGAGCCGGATAACTTCTCCCTCCAGAAGCTGCTGGACCAGGCCCGGGGCACGCCCCAGGAATTCCTGGTCCACACCACCGTCCTCCGCTCGCTGATGAAGGCCCGGTACGAGCCTCAGAATCTGGGGCATTTCGGCCTGGCCGCCCCCTACTACTGCCACTTCACCTCTCCCATCCGCCGCTATCCCGACCTGATGGTCCACCGCTGTCTCACCGCCCTGCTGGACGGCGCCATGGAGGGCAAAACGGGACAGAAGCTCTCCTCCGCCGTGGGCAAGGCCGCCCGCCAGTCCTCGGAGCGGGAGCTCTCCGCCCAGACCGCCGAGCGGGAGATCGAAAAGCGCTATCTGGCCGAGTATATGGCCTCCCGCACCGGGGAGACCTTTGCCGCCGCCGTCTCCGGCGTCACCCGCTTCGGCCTGTTCGTCCTGGTCGAGGGCGGCGCGGAGGGTTTCCTCCCGGCGGAGGCCCTGCCCGCTCCTCCTTATACCTTTGACGAGGCCCATATGACCCTCTCCCACGGGGAAGAGCGCTACACCCTGGGCACGCTGCTGCAGGTGGTGTGCGCCTCCGCCGACCCGGGCAGCGGACAGATCGTTTTCCGTCTCCCCGGTCACGCGCCCCGCTCCCCCTCCCCCGGCACGGCGGACCGGGAACGGTCCTCCGAGCGGCGGGTGGGGCGGCGCCCCGGCCGCCATCCCTCTCACGGGCCGAAACACAGGAAGGGGCGAAACAAGCGATGATGAAACAGCTCCTCCCCCTCTGCCTCATCTCTGTCCTTCTGCTGCAGGGCTGCACCCCCGCCGCGGGCCTTCCCTCGCCCACGCCCGGAGCGTCTGTCACACCCTCCGCCGCGCCTTCTTCCGCTCCGGCGGCGCCTGTTCCCACCGCAGCCCCCTCCCCTACGCCTACGCCCACGCCCGATCCCATCCGCGCCCAGCTGGACGCCATGACCGACGAGCAGAAGGTGGGCCAGCTCCTTATCTGCGGTTTTGAGGGCACCGCCGCCGGGGAGGACGCTGAGGACGCCATCCGGCGCTTCCAGGTGGGGGGCGTCATCCTCTTCTCCCGCAACGCGGAGAGCGCGGAACAGCTCGCCGCCCTCACCAACTCCCTCAAGGCCCTCAACCAGAGCGATATCCCCCTCTTCCTCTCGGTGGACGAGGAGGGGGGCCGTGTGTCCCGCATGCCTCCGGAGCTTTTGGACGTTCCCTCCCCCCTCACCTTCGGTCAGGCGGAGAATCTCTCCCTCTGCTCCCGGCTGGGCCGGCTGCTGGGAGATGAGTGCGCCGCCTTTGGCCTGAACATGGACTTCGCCCCCTGTCTGGATATCTGGTCCAACCCGGAGAACACCGTCATCGCCGACCGTGCCCTGGGCACCGATGCTCAGACCGTGGCCGCCGCGGGCAGCGCGGTGTGGGAGGGGATCTGCGACCGGGATGTGATCCCGGTGGTCAAGCACTTCCCCGGCCACGGCGACACGCTGACGGACTCCCACACCGGCCTGCCGGTGGTGGAGCGTTCTCTGGAAGAACTCCGCGCC
This sequence comes from Clostridiales bacterium, assembly GCA_022772585.1. Lineage (GTDB taxonomy): Bacteria > Bacillota > Clostridia > Oscillospirales > Oscillospiraceae > Pseudoflavonifractor_A. The sequence continues at coordinate 10,927 of JALEZN010000123.1, read as the reverse complement.
CGGGAGCTCCTGCCCTTTGCCGAGGCCATCCGCCGGGGTGTCCCCGCCATCATGGTGGGCCATATTCTGGAGACGGGGATCGACCCGGAGCTGCCTGCCTCCCTCTCCCCCAAGGTGGTGGACAGCCTGCTCCGGGGGGAGATGGGCTTTGACGGCGTGGTGGTCACCGACGATCTGACCATGGGCGCCGTCTCCGGTACTTACAGCACAGGGGAGGCGGCGGTGCTGGCGGTGGAGGCCGGCTGCGACCTGCTGCTGGTATGCCACGGCGCCGAGCCCCTCGCTCAAGCCCGGGACGCGCTGCTCTCCGCCCTCCGCTCCGGCCGCATCTCCCGGGCGCGGCTGGATGAGAGCGTTCTGCGCATCCTGACCTTGAAACATACCGCCGGCCTGTCCGATAAACCGGTCCCCGCCCCCGACGTGGAGACCCTCAACGCCCAGGTCCGGGCACTGCTGGCCCTGCTCCCGCCCCAGAGCACCGAGGAGGTGACCCCGGTTGCCCCATAAGATCTTCATCGCGGAGGACGACCCGGGCATCCGTCGGGAGCTCACCGCCCTGCTGGAGCGCTACGGCTACCTCTGTGAGGCCCCGCAGGAGTTTTCCCGCACGGCGGAGCAGGCTCTTGCCTCCGGGGCCCACCTGGTCCTGCTGGACCTGAACCTGCCCCGGCAGGACGGCCTGCAGATCTGCCGGGAGCTGCGGCGGCAGTCCGACCTGCCCATCATCGTGGTCACCAGCCGGGACACCGAGCTGGACGAGCTGATGAGCATCGACCTGGGGGCCGACGACTTCCTGGCCAAGCCCTACAGCGCCCAGATCCTGCTGGCCCGGGTGGCCCGGCTGCTCCAGCGGGCCTATCCCTCCGGTCCGGCCCCCGCCCTGACCTGCGGCGCCCTCTCTCTGGACCTGGGCCGGGGAACTGCCGCCCTGAACGGGCAGGAGGTCCAGCTCACCCGCAACGAGGCCCGCATCCTCCAGCGGCTCATGGCCGAGCCGGGGCGCATCGTCTCCCGGGCCGCCCTGATGGACGCCCTGTGGCAGACCGACGCCTTTGTGGATGACAACACCCTCACCGTGAATGTGGCCCGGCTGCGCCGGCGTCTGGAGGAGCTCGGCCTCACCGGCGCCCTGGCCACCCGCCGGGGCCAGGGGTATCAGCTATGTCTGTGACCGCCTTTCTGCGGGACCGGGCCGCCTCCCTTCTCGGGTTGGGACTGGGCCTGGTGTTCACCGCCTTCCTTCTCTTTTCTCTGGGGCTGGGGCCCTCCGCCGTGGGCTTTCTCTGCGCCGTGTTCGCCCTGTGCGTTCTGGTGCCCCTGGGGCTGGACTATGTCCGCCGCCGCTTCTTCTACCGCCGGGTAATCGAGGAGCTGGACGCCCTGGAGGAGGCCTATCTGCTCCCCGGGCTGCTGCGGGAGCCCGGCTTTCCAGAGGGCGACCTGCTCTGCCAGGTTCTCTCCCGCACCGCCCACAGCATGAACGACCAGGTCTCCGCCGCCCGGCGGGAGAGCCGGGAGTACCGGGAGTATGTGGAGACCTGGGTCCACGAGGTCAAGACCCCCATCGCCTCGGCCCGGCTCCTGCTGGAGAACCACCCCGGCCCCCTGGCCGAGCGGCTGAACGAGGAGCTTTTCCGCATCGACGGCTGTGTGGAGCAGGCCCTCTTCTACGCCCGCAGCGGCTCGGTGGACCGGGACTATCTGGTCAAGGCCATGGCCCTGGAGGACTGCGTCCGCTCCGCCCTGCGGCGCTATTCCCGCCCCCTGATCGCCGCCGGGTTCCGGCTGGACCCGGGGACCTGGTCCGCCGTGGTGTATACCGACTCCAAATGGGTGGAGTTCATTCTGGGCCAGCTCATTTCCAACGCCGTCAAATACCATGGGCCGTCACCCACCCTCTCCTTTTCCTGCCGGGAGGAACGGGACGCGGTGCTCCTGACGGTGGCGGACAACGGCCCCGGTATCCCGCCGGAGGATCTGCCCCGGATCTTTGACAAAGGCTTCACCGGCGCCAACGGCCGCCTTCTGTCCACCAAGTCCACCGGATTGGGGCTCTATCTCTGCCGCAAGCTCTGCCGGCGGCTGGGACTGTCCATCCAGGCCCAGTCGGAGCCGGGCCAGGGCACCCGGATCATCCTCACCTTCCCCAAGGGCCGCCTCCACCTGCTGGAGGACTAGCGGCGGCCAGGAAAGCTCTCCGTTCCACAAAAAACTCGCTGCTGCCTGGCGATACTGTCGAGTTAAGAAAAATGAACGTAGATTTAAGCATCCCGTCCATCTTTGACAATGATGGGCGGGATGCTTTTGGGAGCTTAAATGAATCAGAATTTATGCGCAAGAGTGCAAAACTGTTTTGAGTTTTATTAGTGATATATTTTATCGTGTCAAGGATGTCTATTTTTTATATAAACTCTGTACTCATCTCTGATCAAAGCATAAGAAATAAGATTTTCAATCAATTTTACCACTTCAGGATCGTCAATATCCCAGTTTCTATCGTTCACAAGTTCGCCAAGGTTAAAACGATTTCCGGATATTATTTGCGGATAACGATTACGTACAAATTCTCGAAGTTCACTCACTTTTCCGCTTCCCTTATTGCTGATACCAATCTTGCCGTGATGGTAGAATATGAAACGCTTCCCTATGTACATAACATTATCGTCGAGAACCAACTGTAATGAATGATGGGATTCATCCTCATTGTCTACTGCAACGTTGATTGCCGTCTTATTGAGATCGGGATTTGAAAACGAACCGTAAGTTGAGAACCCGATCGACACAAACTCTGCGCTTCCGTTCACATCAATGAGGAATGAACGATATGGTCCATAAAAGACTCCACCGCCGGCATTTCCATAGGACAGCATTCTAACGCCATAATCCTCTATCAGTCGAAACAGCCTGTACTGTTTCTTCGGGAATCTATGATTCAGATCGAGCATACCTTCCTGCAAATTAAATGCCGCGCAGGCAAGTTCGTGTTCAGTTTTTGGACTTATACCTATATCCATATAGTACTCATCAAGATTATCTTTTAAGAATCTTGAGATCTTATTAAAAGAAATCCTTTCTGGGATTTCTTCCGCTATATAAGGCACGAAGTTATCTGCTATCATATTCTTGTAATTTGGCAGGCTATCAGTCTGAATGTATTCGTTTTTTTGGCTTTCGTAGTGATAGCAGAAAAACTCTGTATCGTTAATCATCATTGCATAGTCACAACCAAGCAGTTCACTATAATCGATCAGTTGCTGAGACGTTTTTTCTCCCAAGCCTATTCCCGGAGCTTTACATTCGATAACAGCAATTGGAATCAATTCATCGTTCTCTGTAAGGCGTTTAATTACAATATCCGCTCTGCGAGTAGACTTGATCCCATAGTGAGAAAGATGTTCCTCAACGCTAATCATTTCAGGCGGAACATCCAGATCAATCATTAAAAACGAAAGGACTCTCTGACGTACTGTTTCCTCCGGCGTAATGAAAATCAGCTTTTTTCTGATTGGGTCGAGATAACAGTCTTTTCCATTTCTTTTGTATATTTTAGGCAAAGTCTGTTTGGACAGGTCAATATGCATCTTCAAACCTCTTCTTCAGCACAATGATAAATTCAGCCAATCTTTTTGAAGAAAAATATATAAGAGATACAGATAATCGCTCATCTAACTGTTTCACCTATTTTTTATTTCGTCATACTTACGATAGCCGACTTAACGAACTGCAGAAAAATCAAAGAGCAAATCGAAAGATTGCTCTTTGATTCATAAGTATTCAGCTTATGCTTAATAACATCGGCTTCCCGGCAGCGAGTTTTTTCATCTGTTACGCACTCCGGGCATTCTGATCCCGGGGCGGGTCCTGAGCGGCGGCACCGTCCATGGGGAGCACCATGGTCATCCGGGTACCCACTCCCTCCCAGGAGGCCACCTCGAACCAGCCGCCGTGGCGCTCCACGATCCACTTGGCGATGGCCAGCCCCAGTCCGGTGCCTCCGGTCTGGCGGGTACGGGACTCGTCGGTGCGGTAGAAGCGGTCAAAGATGTGGGGCAGAGACTGGGCGTCGATACCCTGTCCCTCGTCCTGCACCGACAGACGGGCCACGCCGTCCTCCCCCCGCACCGACAGGGTGATGGTCCCGCCGGCGGGGGTATATTTGATGGCATTGTCCACCAGAATACGCAGGGCCTGCTTGGTCAGTCCCACGTCGGCCCGGATGGGTACCATGCTGTCCCACTCGTGGCGGAACACGTGGGTCTGGTCAATCATCTCGGTCTCCTTGAACACCTCGGCCGCCACCTCGGTCAGGTCAAAGAACTCCATCTCGATGTGCATGGAGTCGTTGTCCCCCCGGGCCAGGAAGAGGAGCTGCTCCACCAGCTCCTTCATGGCGTCGGCCTCGCCTCTGATGGCGTCGATGGCCTCCTGCCGGGTGGTGGGATCGTCCTTGCCCCAGCGGTTGAGCAGATTGGCGTAGCCCTGGATGACGGCGATGGGGGTGCGCAGCTCATGGCTGGCGTCGGACACGAAACGCATCTGGGAGCGGTAGGCTTCGTTGATCCGGTCCAGCATGGCGTTGATGGCCTGTGCCAGGGCCTGCAGCTCCTTCTGGGTGCCCGTCACCGAGATGCGGGTGTCCAGATGGGTGGCGTTGATCTGGTCCAGCTTGCCTGCCAGCGCCTGCAGCTCCTCCTGAGACATGGCGCTGGGGTGCCCCAGCCGGTTGGCGGCGGCGGCCAGCTCCTGGATGGGCCTGAGTGTCTTGCGGATGGTGCCCGCATTCTTAAAGAGGTTGCACACCAGGGAGAGGGCCTGGCAGACCAGCAGCACCCGCAGCGCCAGACTCATCACGTTCACCGTGGACTCCACGTCCAGCCGGATGGCGTAAGGCTCCCCGGCGCTGTTTTTCAGCTCCACGGTATAGACCGCCCGGGTGAGCCGGGGCTGCCCCTCCGGGGAGAGGCCGCCGCCCAGGTCCAGGCTGTGCCGTGCCTCCTCCAGTCCCGCCGGCGGATGGAGGAGGGAACAGGGATAGCCCTCCGGCTCCCGGTCCAGGGCGGCCACGGTGTAATCCCCCGCCGCCATCCACTCGGTAGTCTCGGCGGAGGGGATGCCCCGCTGTTCCACCAGCGCCGCGATATCGGCGCACTGGTTCTGGGCCCACAGGACCATGCCGCCCAGGCACAGGACCGCCAGCAGCAGGTCCGTCCCCAGGTAGATCCCCAGCAGGCGGAAAAAAAGCTTTGTATTCAGCCGCAGCACGATGGAGGAACGGATGCCCTCCAGGGGCTTTGGCGCCTGTGATCTGGTCTGGTTCATATCATCACCTGCCGGAATGGTTTTGGGACGCGGCAAAACGGGTCAAAGCCCGCTGCTCAGCCAGTCCAGCACAGGGGAGAGGGCCTCCTGAGAGACCCAGTTGCCGCCGTGGGCAAAGGCATCCCGCAGGGCCCGCTGCTCCTCAGTCTCGGCCGGGGCTTTTTCCACCATCCGGGCCATGGGCTTCATCATCAGCCGGTAAACGCCGCTGAGCTTCTCCGGCGCATACCCGCCCCGCAGATAGAAAAAGGGGCGGTCTCCCACGTGATTGTCGGCCGCCAGCTTGGCCTGATCCTCTTTTTTGCACACCGCCATGCCCACGGCGCACACGCCCCGCAGGTCATAGCGCTTTGCCGCCTCCTTCAGGCCCTTGATGGCGCCGGCGCACATCCAGCCCATCATCAGCACCGGGCTGCCCTGGGGCGGCAGTTCCTTTTTCCGGGCCAGGTCATAGGCCGGGATGCCGGACAGCCGGGCCAGCATGGCGGCGTACCGGGCGGTGAACCCGGTGTTGGAGGTATATACGATCGCTACAGGTCTGCTCATAAAGCACGCTCCTCACTGCGCTTCCCGGATGACGTAGCCCACGCCCCGGACGGTGTGGATGAATTTCTCTCCAAAAGGCTCCTCCAGCTTGGCCCGGAGGAAGCGGATGTACACGTCCACAGCGTTGGTCTCGCCCACATAGTCGAAGCCCCACACGTGGTCCAGCAGGGATTCCCGTGAAATGACCCGCCCCTTGTTCTCCAGCAGGTAACGCAGCAGGTCGAATTCCCGCCGGGTCAGCTCCACCGCCGTACCCTGGACGGTGACGGCGTGGCGGTCGGTATCCATGACCAGACGGCCCACGGTCAGGGTATTGGCCGGGGCCGCGGATACGCTGCGCTTGCGCAGGCAGGCCCGGATGCGGGCCAACAGTTCCTCGATGGCAAAGGGCTTGGTGATATAGTCGTCCGCCCCCGAGTCCAGACCGGAGACCTTATCCACCACCGTGTCCCGGGCTGTGAGCATGATGACGGGGATCTGGCTCTCCCGCCGCAGGCGGCGCAGCACCTCCATGCCCGACAGGGCGGGCAGCATGATGTCCAGCAGCACCAGGTCGAACTGCCCGGACTGGGCCTTCTCCAGTCCGGTGCGGCCGTCAAAGGCCTTTTCCACCTCATAACCCTCGTAGCGCAGCTCCAGCTCCACCATCCGGGCCAGCTTTTCCTCGTCCTCCACCAGAAGGATCTTTTCCGCCATCCGGCTCTCTCCTCTCCGCCGCCCGCAGGCGGGAAACGTATTATTTTCTGCGGCCCTTTCGTCCGAACTCATGCCGGACGGTCTTCCGCATATCCGCCGCCGTGTCCGACACCGCATCCATCACGCTGTTGACCTTCTCCCGCCCCAGGTCGGGGCCGGAAAACCGGTAGCGGCACCCCAGGACCAGTCCCAGAAGGAGCAGCAGCACCGTGATCCAAAAGATACAGATAAAGGCGATGATCAGGATCAGGATGGGGATGGAGGTCAGCATCCGTCCGTCCCGCCAGATCTCAAAGAGGTTCCGGGTGCTGGGGCTGATGATATTCAGCCCGGTCCGCAGCAGTTCTTTGATCCGCTTCCAGGCTCCCTTTTCCTCCGTCGTCTGTCCGTCCCGGCAGGCAGAGCTCTGGGTTCCGCCCCGCTCCGGGGCGGCGGATGGGCCGGCGGAGCCGGGGCGGGTGCTGTAGGTGCCTCCCTGCCCGGAGGCGCGGATCTTTCCCTGCCGCTCCAGGTCGATGAGAGCCTCCAGCAGGTCGCCGCCGCTGCGCTCCAGCGCGGCCCGGGCCTCCTCGTAGGAGACGTCCGCCTTTTCCCGCAGGCGCTCGATCTCTTCCAGCGTGATGGACATATCCAAAACTCCTTTCGCCGGTTTCCTTCTTTACAGTATACCGGAGGAAGCCCAAAAAGGCATTTAGCCTTTCTTAAAATTCTGTTAAAATCGCAGCTCCATTGTATACCAAGGGAAGATGCAGCGCAAGGAAAACAGGGCAAAAGGCACGCCGGCGCGGCCCCAAAGGGCCACGCCGGCGTTTCAGGCGCAGAGATCAGATATTGCTCATCTCGTAGTACTTGAACTTCTGGTTCTCCTTGAACTTGAACTCCATGCTCAGCAGGTGGCCCTCCATCCGCTCCTCCATCTGCTTGTCCAGCTCGATGCACCAGCCGGACTTGTCATGGCTCTGCCAGATGTCGTAGTCGGCCCAGTAGATGACCACGTTGATCTCGCCGGGCACGTCCCTGCTCAGCCAGATCTCTTTGCCCAAAAAGCCCTCGGAGACCTTCAGGCGGCTGGTCCACACCTCGTCGTCCAGCTCCACCCAGCGGTCCACCCACTCGGGCGTGACCACCACGCGGATCTCCTCGATGGCGATGGGCTTTTCCAGCTTGTTGATGTTCTTGAGCTCCATGCTTGCAACCCCTTTTCTGTCCGCGGTCAAACCGCGTTATTTGTAGTACTATTCTACCAAACAGTATACCAAATCCCCACCGGAATGCAAGCATGTTTTTGCCGGCCGATGCAAAAAATACCGGCCGCCTTTCGGCGGCCGGTATGAGAAATCGAATCAGTTCAGCGCGGACAGGGCGCAGGCGGTGCGGGCCGCCAGGCGGGCGTTGTTGAACACCAGCTGGATGTTGGAGCTCAGGGAGTCGCCGCCGGTGATGTCCTTGATCTTGGCCAGCAGGAAGGGGGTGGTCTCCTTGCCGTGGATGCCCAGGGCCTTGGCCTCCTCCACCGCGTCATTGATGGCCTTGTTGATAACGTCGGGGTCCATGGAGTACTCCTCAGGGATGGGGTTGGTCACCAGCATGCCGGCGGGGAAGTCCATCTCGCGGCTCACGTGGAAGGCAGCGGCCAGCTCCTCAGGGCTGTCCATGCGGTAATCCACGCCGAAGCCGCTCTTGCGGGTATAGAAGGCGGGGAGCTCCTCGGTGCCGTAGCCGATAACGGGCACGCCGTGGGTCTCCAGGTACTCCAGAGTGAGGCCCAGGTCCAGGATGGACTTGGCGCCGGCGCAGACCACCATCACAGGGGTGTGGGAGAGCTCCTCCAGGTCGGCGGAGATGTCCATGGTGGTCTCGGCGCCCCGGTGCACGCCGCCGATGCCGCCGGTGGCGAAGACCTGGATGCCCGCCATATGGGCGATGATCATGGTGGTGGTAACGGTGGTGGCGCCGTCGGCCTTGCGGGAAACCAGCACCGCCAGATCCCGGCGGCTGGCCTTGGTGACCTCGTGGCCCTTCCTGCCCAGGTACTCGATCTCATCCTTGCTCAGGCCGGCCTTGAGCCGGCCGCCGATGACAGCGATGGTGGCGGGCACAGCGCCGTTCTCCCGGATGATCTCCTCCACCTTCAGCGCGGTCTCCACGTTCTGGGGATAGGGCATGCCGTGGGAGATGATGGTGGACTCCAGGGCGACCACGGGCTTGCCGGCGGCAACAGCCTCGGCCACTTCAGGGGCAACGTCCAGATACTTGTTCAGGTTCATCCTAATGACCTCCAAATCATAGCATTGATTTTTATCACAATTCCGTTCCGATCGGTGTTGTTCGTAACATGTGCTGTTACCGCGCCATCCGCTCCTTCAGCGCTTCAGCGCTCATGGCGGGGTTGATGGTCTCGCCGCTCGTTCCCGGACGATGCCGGCATCGTCCGGGGCCCCAGACTCTTACTTCCTCGGCGGAACTGAATTCCACCTGCGGAAAACGCCTGCGGCGTTTTTGCGCGCAAAGCGCGGCTCGCTTCCGCTCGCGTCGAGCGCTTACAGTCTGCTCCGTCTATTGGGCCATCCGCTCCTTCAGCGCTTCGGCGCTCATGGCGGGGTTGATGGTCTCGCCGCTCTCCATGGCGATGGCGCCGGCAGCCAGAGCGGCCCGGGCGGTTCCCTCCAGGTCGGTGCCCTCCAGATAGGCCCAGGCCACGGCGGCCATGGCAGCGTCTCCGCAGCCGGTGGTGTTCACCATCTCTCCGGGGTAGCAGGGCACCCGGACCCGGCCGCCCAGGTGGTCGGCGGCAAACATGCCGTCTCCGCCCAGGCTGATGAACACCCGGTGCAGCCCGGTGGCCAGAAGGGCCTCTGCCGCCCGCTCCAGGCTCCCGCCGTCGGTAATGGGCACGCCGGAGAGGAGCTCGGCCTCGATGCGGTTGGGCTTGAGGGTGTGGAGCCTGCCCAGCACGGGGCGGAGCTTCTCCGCCTTGGCGGTGGAGACCGGGTCGGAGAACAGCGGGACCTTGGCGTGCTCGGCCAGCCAGGCGATGCTCTCCTCCGGAATGTTGGTGTCAAAGACGATGAGCTGGGCGTTGTCCAGCAGGGGCTGCCGGGTGGCCAGCCAGGCGGGGGTGATGTGGGAGTAGATCTCCATGTCGGACACCGCCAGCACCATGTCTCCCCGCTCGTCGGCAATAAAGAGATAGGTGGAGGTGGCCGCCCCCGGAACCTGCAGCGCGTGGGAGATGTCGATGCCCAGCTCCCCGCAGGAGGCCGCGATCTTCTGGGCGTGCAGGTCGTCGCCGAAGGCGGTGAGCATCCGCACATCCACCCCCAGCAGGCCCATGTTATGGGCGATGTTCCGCCCCACACCGCCCAGGCTCATACGCACCCGGCCGGGGTTGGAGTCCTGAGGCACCAGCTTCCGCGCCGGCCGGCCGCCGATGTCCATATTCACGCCGCCGATGACCACAGCGTAGGGCGCGGTATGAATGATATACCCTTTGCCCTCGATATATCCCTTTTTCATCAGGTTGGAGATGTGCACCGCCACCGAGGAGCGGGTGATCCCCGCCTTCTCCGCCAGCTCCTGCTGCGAGATGAGCGGATTTTCCTCGATCCACCGGAGCAGCTGCCGTTCCCGCTGGGTCATGCCTGCGCCCCCTGTCATAAGCTTTTATTCAGATCAGTAATCACATGTTTAGTATAACCGATTCTATCCCAATGTCAATCCCTATTTTTTATTTTTGCGGAACCAATTTGACCCGCTTTCGTCTAACCGGTATCAAAACAAAGGAGGCCGATCCCATGAAACGCCTGACCGGGCTTCTGGGCCTGACGCTGGCCCTCTCCCTGCTCTCTGCCTGCGGCCATGCCGGCGCCGCCCCCTCCCCCGATTCCTCTTCTTCCCCCGCTCTGGACTGCGTCATCGTGGACGGTGCGGAGGACGGCAGCCTGCTCCTGGCGGAAACTGACGGCTCCGCCGGCGCCGTCTTCCGTGTGGGCGCCGGCGTTGAGACGGTATCCGTCACTGTAGACGGAAACGCCGCCTCCTGGCAGGACCTGCGGGATGGTATGCGTATCCGTGTGACGTTCGACGGCAGCATCATGGAGACCTATCCCGCCCAGCCCTCCGGGGTGACGGCCATCGCCGGGGAGACCGCCTCCATCGACGACCGCTGCGGGCTCTACCTCCAGGTGTTGGAGGACCTGTGGACGGCGGACCCGGGCCTGAACGACGGCATCACGGAGCTGGGCGTGGACCTGTCCGGCCTTACTGACCTGAGCGGCGCGGAAAAATCCGCCGTGGCCTGGCGCTTCGGTGAGCTCCACGGCATCGTCCCTCTGGAGGCCTCCTATGACGAGCTGGTGGAGGAGGG
>JALEZN010000117.1 GCA_022772585.1 Clostridiales bacterium | reverse complement strand
GATCTGGTCCAGCTGCTGCAGGGTGGCGGGAACGGCCAGCAGCACCAGGCCGGAGAAGGAGAAATCCTCGCTGCCCACCCGGATGGCAAAATGCTGCTCCTCTCCGGGCATGACCATGAAGAGCACTGCGCGCAGGTTGCCCACCAGCTGCACCTGGGCGCCGGGTGCCTCCAGCGAGGTGATGTCATCGGCGTTGAAGGCGGTGGCGGCGGTGAGGACCAGATTGTTCCGGGCATACTCAGAGGCGGAGAGGTTGGGGATCACGTCCAGGTCGATCTCCACCAGACCGGTGCTGCCCGCAAGATCTTCAGCCAGGGCAGGCGCGCCGTTGAGCTTGTAGGAGAGGGAGATGGTCCAGGGCAGGTCGCGGAAGGGCTGTTCGGTCTTGCCTTCAAAGTAGAAGCGGTCGGGGGCGTCCTCCCCCAGGTCGAAGGTGACGGCACCGTCGGCTACTGTGGGCGTGCGGCTGTCGGTCAGGTTGATCACCTCGTCGTAGGAACCATAGTCGGTGAGGGTAGAGCGGCCGTTGGTCCGGTAGCTCTTGACCACACTGGCGTCCTTCAATCCGCCGTAATAGTCCAGCGTGGCGTAGTAGGACTCGTCGCAGACCGGGGAGAGCTCCCCGGCGGCCATGGCGGGAGTCAGGGTCCCCAGGACCAGAGCGGCGCTCATCGCCAGAGCCAGGGCACGTTTATGGGTCGATTTCATGGAAATGAACTCCTTTCAGTGGGTTTCGCCGGTTTTGGCGGGGGTTTCTTCGGGCTGGGCTTCCCCGCTGGGGGCCGAGAGGGCGGTCCTGCCGTCGGGCAGGACCGCGGTTTTGGCGGTACGCTGGGGCTTTGCGGTGCGCCAGAAACGGCTGGTCCTGGCCATCAGAGGTTCGAACGTGACCAGAATGGCGGGCAGCAGGAAGAGGATGACCAGCGCGGAGATGAGGGAGCCCCGGGCCAGCATCCGGCAGATGCTGCTGATCAGATCGATCCTGGAGACGAGTCCCACGCCCAGGGTGGAGCAGAAGAGCACCAGCGCGCTGGTGATGATGGAGGAGTCGGAGGCGCCGGCAGCGGTGAGGACGGCGCTCTTCCGGTCGGCTCCCTTGCGGAGCTCCTCCCGGAAGCGGGTGGTCATCAGAATGGCGTAGTCCACCGTGGCGCCCAGCTGGACGCAGCCGATGATGGTGGGGGCCACGAAGGGGATCACGGCGCCGGAGAAGTAGGGAACGCCCTGGTTGATGAAGATGGCCAGCTCGATGGCGGCCACCAGCAGGACGGGGACCGACAGGGAGCGGAAGGTCAGGGCCACGATGAGCAGGATGGCGGCGATGGAGATGTAGTTGGTCACCTGGAAGTCCACGCCGGCGGTGTCGATCAGGTCCTTGGTGAGCACCGCCTCGCCGGTCATGTAGGCGTTGGGGTCGTATTCCTTGAGGATCTGGTTTACCGCCTCCACCTGCCGCCCCACCTCGTCAGAGGCGGTCTCATAGCGGGAGTTGATCATCATGATCTGCATCCCGTCCTGCTTGCAGATCTTCAGCAGGTCCTCCGGCAGGAAGAAGTCGGGCACGGTGCCGCTGGCAAAGCGGTCATAGGCCAGCACGGCCTCAATGCCGTCCACCGCCTCCACCCGGTCCAGCATCTCCGTCATCTGATAGTGGGGCAGATCATCCCGCATGACCACAAAGTGGGTGGAGGCCATGTTGTAGTCCTCCTTGAGCTTGTTGGTGGCCACAATGGAGGGCATATCCTGGGGGAGGGCTTTGTCCAGCTTGTAATAGACCTGCGCGTGGTTCTGGGCGTAGACCGCCGGGAAGAAGAGGAGCAGGAACAGGACGAGGAAGGCCCTGCTGTGCCGCACCACAAAGCGGTTGATCCGGCTCAGGTCGGGGACAAAGGCGCGGTGGCGGTATTTGCGGATGGGGCCGTCCAGCAGCAGGAGGATGGCGGGCAGCACCAGCACCACGGTGGCCACGCCCAGCACTACGCCCTTGGCCATGACGATGCCGATGTCCCGCCCCAGCAGCAGGCGCATGAAGCACAGCGCCAGAAAGCCGGCGATGGTGGTCAGGGAGCTGCTGGAGAGGGAAGTAAAGGCGGCCTGCACGGCCACCGCCATGGCATCCCGTTTATCCTCGTAGCGGTCCCGTTCCTCCTCATAGCGATGGTAGAGGAAGATGGAGTAGTCCATGGTGACGCCCAGCTGGAGCACCGCCGCGATGGCCTTGGTAATGTAGGAGATCTCACCCAGGAATATGTTGGTGCCGAAGTTGTAGAGGATGGCCAGCCCGATGCAGGTGAGGAAGGCCAGAGGCAGCACCCAGGACTCCATGGCCACGCCCATTACCACCAGGGAGAGGACCACGGCCAGGGCTACGTAGAGGGGGAGCTCCTGATCCACCAGATCCTTGGTGTCCTTGATGAGCACCGAGAAGCCGGCCAGGAAGCACTTTTCATTGCACAGGGCCCGGACCTGACGGATGGCCTCCATGGTCTGTTCCGACGCGCCGGGCATCTCGTACTGGACCATCATCATGGTGGAGTCACCGGCGAAGAAGGTATCCCGTACCTCCTGGGGCAGCATTTCCACCGGGAACTGGATGCCGGTCAGGCTGGACACCCACAGCGCGCCGCTGACGCCGGGCACCTCTTCAATGGCGGCGCGCAGATCGTCGGTATATCCGGCGGGCATGCCCTCCACGATGAGCATGGTGGTGGCCGCCATGTGGAAAGGCTCCTCCAGCAGCTTTTCGCCCCTGGAGGAATCCAGGTCCGGGGGGAGATAGGTCAGGATATCGTAATTGATGCGGGTGGCCGCCGAGCCTGCGATGCTCAGCAGCAGCAGGACTGCCGCGATGGCCGCCACCAGCCTGGGCCTTCGGGTCAGCTTATGAGCGATCTTTTCGAGCAAAGTTCTCACCTTCCTGAAACGCTGTTGTCTTTACGCTTTGGCATTTTAGGTTGGCGCAAACGAAAAGTCAACGAAGGAGAAGGTTTCCTCATAATTCTTAATAAATGGGACATGCATGGACCGGCTTCATAATTCTTAATAGCTGTCCGGGGGGCTTTTTGATATAATACCCTCAGAAAAACACCGGGCCCGCCTGTGGACGGGCCCGTGAAAGGAGCGAGCGAGCATGAGCGAGCGGGTGCTGATCGTGGACGACGACGCGGCCATCCTCCTGCTGATCTGCGATGTGCTCTCCGACGCGGGCATCGGCGTGCGCACGGCCCAGTCGGGCGAGGAGGCCATCCGCATTCTGGAAAAGGAGCGGTTTGACCTGATTGTGCTGGATATCATGATGAAAGGGATCAGCGGCCTGGAGGTCTGCCGGAGGATCCGGGGGCAGGTGGACTGTCCCATCCTTTTTCTCAGCGCCAAAAGCGATGTGCGGGATGTGGTCAGAGGGCTTGGCCTTGGGGCGGACGATTACCTGACAAAACCATTTGTGCTGGAGGAACTGGTGGCCCGTATCCAGGCCCATCTGCGCCGTCAGGCCCGCACTGCCTCCGGCGGGGAGCGGCGGGAGCGGGTGCTGGAGATCGGAGCCATCCGCCTGGACCCGGAGAAGATGGAGGTCACCAGAGACGGCCTGCCGGTGGCCCTGTCCAGCAAGGAATTTGAGCTGTTGTCCTATCTGATGCACAACGCGGGCAGGACCCTGTCCAAGGAGCAGATCTTCCGGGATGTATGGAAGACCGGATATGGGGACATCGGCACGGTGGCCATCCATATCAAGAACCTGCGGGCCAAGCTGGATCCGGACTGGAGCTACATCAAGACGGTGTGGGGTTCGGGCTACCGCTTTGTCACCTGCAGCGGTTATGAGGAGGAGAAGATGGAGGGGAATGAGCCATGACTGAGGGGAAAAAGCGGCGGTTTCCCGGCGCCGGCTGGCTGGGGGCGCGCCTGTCCCGCAAGATGATCGTAATATTGCTGGCCCTGGCGGTGACAGGCTGGCTTTTGTCCTTCTTCTGGTTTTTGCGGGACATGCGGGACTACGCTGGGAGCGCCTATGACAGAGCGATGCAGCAGTCGGAGGAACAGGCACGGGAGCTGGCCTCCTTTCTGAAGGGGAGCCGGGGGGACGTGTCCGGTCTCACCGGTTATCTGGAGGAGCGGGAACTGGGCTGCATCCTTCAGGACGACCAGGGAAGGACGGTTTTCCAGTTCATGCCGGAGTCCTGGCTCTCCCCCCGTCTGACCGCCTCCTGCGGCATACCGGTGACCACCGGCTCGGGCACGCTGCGGGCATATGTGTGGAGCACCGCCATTGACCGGGATGACCTGAGCGACGCCCTGGGCCATCAGGCCTTTGTGGGACTGTCCCTGTTCAACCTCGTTCTGTTTCTGGCGGCAGGGGTGCTGCTGTATCTGATCATCCTCTCGCCCATCATCGCGCTGCGCAGGACCATGCTGGCCTATGCCCGGCGGGGTGACCTTCCGGAGCGCAGCACCCGGACCGACGAGGTGGGAAAGCTGCAGAATGCCTTTGCCGACCTGACCGGGGAGCTCCGGGCCAAGGAACAGTCGGAGCGGCGGCTGATCGCTTCCATCTCCCACGACCTCAAGACCCCGCTGACCTCGGTGCTGGGGTTTTCCGAGCGGCTGCTCTCAGCCCAGCTCCCGCCGGAGAAACAGCGGCAGTACCTCCAGAGCATCCATGAAAAGGCTCTGCGCCTGAAGTCTATCGTGGATGAGTTCGATGAATATATCGATGTGGGCCTGCGGGACGACCGGCCCATGGAGCGCCTCACGGCGGAGGAGCTGTGCGCCGATGTGCGGCAGGAATATGAGGCGGAGCTCCAGGAGGCCAACGTCAGGCTGAGCGTGGAATGCGCCTGCCCGGGCGCGGCATTCCTGGGCAACCGGGACGACCTGCGGCGGTACTTCGGCAATCTGATCGGCAACAGCATCCGCCACGGGGGCGTCCGGGCGCTGGAGCTGACGCTGTCGTGCCGGCGGGAACGGGACGAGCTGGTCCTGGAGTTCCGGGACAACGGAACGGGGGTGGAGCCGGAGCTTCTCGCCCAGATCTTCGAGCCCCTTTACACCTCGGACCGGGGCAGAAAGGTATCCGGACTGGGCCTGTCCATCTGCAGAAGCATCATCCGGGCTCACGGCGGTTCGGTGACGGCGGAGAATGCCCCCGGCGGCGGCCTGCTGGTGCGGGCGGTACTGCCGGCGGCGGACTGATGCCAGAGATTGGCGCGAAAAAAGGGAGGCCATGCAGACAAGTCTGCATGGCCTCCCTGATTTATTTTAGCGAGGTGGATAAAATCAGCGGACCACCACCAGGCGGACCTTGCCGCCCTGTTCGGGGGCCTTGTCGTAATAGACGGTGAGGTCGTCGGAATAGGCCCGTGCCTCCTCCAGACCGTCCAGCCCTTCGGAGAACCAGTGGCCGGTGGTCTTGTTGTAGCACCAGACCTGGTCGGACACGGGCAGGACCATGCCGCCGGCGGTAATGGTGCGCGCATCAGGATCATAGGCCGAGCGGCGGATGCCGGAGAGGGACTGAAGGACCACTGAGCCGGCCAGCTTGTTCTGGCCGTCCAGGGTCTCCAGCGACCTGGCGATACCGATGGCGTCGCCGGTGCGGAAGGAGGTACCGCCGGTGAGGGGCCCCAGCCCGCTGCCGCCGTTTTCAACCGAGATGGAGGCGTTGGTAAAGCTCCAGGGATCGTCCGGGTCCTGGGTGGCGGCGGAATATTTGGCAAAGCCGTACTCGTACTGGTCCCCGGTCACGTCGTCAAAAAGGAGCAGATTGATCTTTCCGGCGTAATCCTTGCCCACATACTGGATGCGGGAGGCGGGCACGGTGGCCCGGGTGAGCTGACGGAAGGTGATCTCCCGGGGCGTACCGGCGCCCACCCGCTCAAACATGCGCACGTTCTCGGCCAGTTTTATGCCGCCCAGGGTCCGGGCAGCCACGTCCAGCGTACCGGACGCGCCGCTGCCGGTAAGGCGGGAGAGGGTGATATGGCCGGCCTTGTGGGAGGAGACCGTGACCAGCTGGCCCACCAGCTTGGCGGCGGAGCTCTCGCTCAGATCCGGGTCGCCCTGAAAGACGATGTGCTCGCCGCCGGCATTGAAGAGGTCCATCAGCGGGACCACTCTGGCCTCCCCGGCGGAGCAGCTCTCCACCACGCCCACCGTGGTGGAACGGGCCGTGGAGGGAGACACGGCCCCGGCCACCCGGCCGTCGCTGGTGAGAAGAAGGGTCACATCCTCACCGGGACGAAAGGCCGCCAGGTCGGAGACTGCACCGGGCAGCACGGTAAAGTCCTGCCCCAGCATGGTGATGCGGGAGGGAGCGGTGGGATTGGGATATGCGTTCTCATACAGGCCGGTGAGACGCAGGTCGGAGACGTGGAGGATCCTGGCGCCGCTGTCGTAAAAGGCCACATCGTACTGCCGCAGGTCGGAAACCGAAGCTGGCACACCGTTTTTATAGATCTGATAGTCCTTATCCCCGCCGGTCAGGGCGGCGAAGGGATTGGAGCCTTTCGGGTCGGTGCGGGCCACCATCACATCTTCGCCGGAGCTGGAGGCGGGGGAGAGATAAATGTAGTCCAGCTTACCGGCGGCGCCGTAGCACAGCACCATAGACGTGCCGGAATAGAGGTAGGACCAGACCTTGTCAAAGCTGGTGGCCTCGCCGTTTTTCCACACCGGGGTCTCGGGGGGGATGGTGATCTTCTCCCCGCCGGCGGCGGTGACGTAGTTGGCGTCCACCGGCCCGGAGACGGTGACGCGGCGGACGGAGTCGGCGGAGTTGGGCCGCAGGGTGAGAAAACGGCCGTCCTTATCCTGGACCATCTGGCCCCGGACGCCCATCAGGGAGGAGGACACCGCGGCCCGGTCGGTCCTGGGGGACTGGGTCTGGCCACCCACGGCCACGGTGACGGTGTTGGAGCCGGTGGCCTGGTTGGCGTCCATACTCAGCAGGGTCACGTCCTCGGTGAGGACGCCCTTCAGACGGACCTCCAGATAGCAGGAGTCGCTGTCCTTCATATCGGTAAAGAGCAGGTTGCGGAAGAGGATGGCGGCCTGGGCCCGGGTGATGGTTTCACCGCCCCCCAGGGAGAGCCCTTCGGTGAGGCCGTTCTGCCGGGCGGCGGCCAGATAGCCGTCGTACCAGGCGGCGCCGCCCGAGATGTCGCCGGTGTTATAGCCCAGGATGCGGACCAGAATGGCCACCGCCTCGCCGTAGGTGATGGGGCGGTCGGGCTGGAAGGTGCCGTTGCCCACGCCCAGGATGAGCCGGTCGGCCTTCTGCCCCTCGCCGCCGGAGGAAGCCACCTCTCCGGAGGTGGTGAGGGTGGAGGCCAGGTTTACATAGCCCCTGGCCCAGTGCCGGGGCCCCACATCGGAAAAGATGGTGCGGCTGCGCTGGGCGGGCTCCAGCGCGCCCTTGTCCATCACGTCCACCGCCATCTTGCAGAACTGGGCCCGGGTCAGGGTGCCGCCGGGGTTGAAGGAATTGCCGCCGGTGCCGTCCACCACGCCCAGCAGGCGCAGGACCTGGGCGGCCTCGGCCACGTCGGGGTCGCTGATGTCGGAGAAGGTGGCGCTCCCGGCCGCCGAGGCGGGCAGGACCAGGAGGGCGGCCAGAGCGGCCAGCGTCACAAAGCCGGCCAGGATACGTCTGAATTTCATGCGGGTACTCTCTCCTTTCGTCATTCCGCCCGAAGGGCGTCCACCGGCTGGAGGCCGCTGGCCTTGATGGCGGGGTACATGCCGAAGATGATGCCGAGCAGCACCGAGACCACCACGCCGGTGACCATGATGGACGGATCCGGATTGACGATATAGCCCAGCTGCTGCTTACAGTAGATCCAGGTGGCCGGATAGCTGGCCAGGATGCCCAGTATGCCGCCGATGCCGCAGATCATGCAGGCCTCGATGAGAAACTGGGTGATGATGCTGCGCCGTTCGGCGCCGATGGCCTTGCGGATGCCGATCTCCCGGGTGCGCTCGGTGACGGTGACCAGCATGATGTTCATGATGCCGATACCGCCCACCAGCAGGGAGATGGCGGCGATGCCGCCCAGCATGTTCTGCTGCTTTTTGGTGGCCTCCTCCATCTGCTCCCGGCCCTGCTCGGCGCTGTACACACTGTAGGAGCCGAAGCTGTTGCCGCTCTGCTGGTCGCCGATGAGGCCCTTGAGAAAGCCGTCCAGCCGGGTGATGGCCTCGGTGACGGCCTCCCGGCTCCTGGCCTTGACCACGAACTCGCTCATGTCGGTGTAGGAACCGCTCGCCGCGGCCAGGGCACGGTTGGCGGTGTAGGGAATGACGATGACGTTGTCCATGGACCAGCCCTCCTCGGCCTGGTCGGAAAAATCCTTCTGGGCATAGACACCGATCACCTCAAAGGGAACGCCGCTGATGGTGAGGGTCTTGCCGATGGGGTCGGAGTAGTCGAAGAAGAGCTCCTTGGCCCGGGAGCCCAGCACGCAGACCTGCTGGTAGCTCTTCACATCCAGGTAGGACAGGTCCCGGCCGGAGCCGATGGAGAAGTTGTTGCACAGGGACCACTGGTCGCTGCCCAGGTAGACCTGAGGCTGGTAGGTCATGGAGTCGGAATTCTTGGTCTGGTACTTGATGGTGCCCCAGGTGGTGCCGCTGGGAGTGACGCCCTCCACCAGGTCGCCCAGCTGAAGGCAGTAGTCGTACAGGCTCTGGAACACCCTGTCGCTGCCCGCGCCCCACTTGTAGGCGTAGACATTGATCTGGTTGGTGCCCATGCTGGCGTAATACTCCATGATCTCCCTGCTCTGGCCCTTGGCGTAGGTGATCTGGGTGATGACGGCGGCCAGGCCGATGATGATGCCCAGCATGGTGAGGAAGGTCCGGCCGCCCCGGGCGATGATGGATTTGAAGGCCAGCTTGACCGATTGGATAAAGTTCACAGCCAGTCCACCTCCTGGGGGTGATCGGCGACGATGACGCCGTCCGAGATGCGCACCATCCGCGGCGCGGTGGCGGCGATGCCGTTGTCATGGGTGATGAGGATGACGGTGGTGCCCTCCTTGTAGAGCCGGCGGAGGATCTCCAGCACGTGCAGGCCGGTCTTGGAGTCCAGCGCGCCGGTGGGCTCGTCGGCCAGAATGATGGGAGGATGGGTGGCGATGGCCCGGGCGATGGCCACCCGCTGCTGCTGGCCGCCCGACATCTCGGTGGGCTTGTGGCCCCGGCGGTCGGCCAGACCCACCCGCTCCAGCGCGTCCATGACCCGGTCCTCCCGCTCCCCGGCGCGGACCCCCTGGTAGATGAGGGGGAGCTCCACGTTCTCGTAGGCCGAGAGGGCGGGGATCAGGTTGAAGCCCTGAAAGATGAACCCGATCTGCTTGTTGCGGATGTGGGAGAGCTTCCGGTCGCTGAGCTCGGTCACGTCGGTGCCGTCCAGGTGGTAGTCGCCGTAGGTGGGGATGTCCAGACAGCCCAGAATGTTCATCAGCGTGGATTTGCCCGAGCCGGACTGGCCCACGATGGTGACGAACTCGCCCCGGTCGATCTGAAGGGAAACGCCGTTGAGGGCCCGGACCTCATTCTCGTAGCCCTCATTGTAGATCTTATATACGTCCTTGATATCAATGAGCAAATGTATCAGCTCCTATCCGGCGCTCATCGGGGCCTTACCAGCCGTAGTTGTTGGCCTGCTCCTTGATGATGTTGGTGAATACCTCGTCCCCCTCGTTCAGGCCGGAGCGGATCTCGGCATTGGAGGTGTCGGACAGGCCCACCTCCACCTCCACGGGGTAAAAGCCCCCGGGGATCTCCTTGGCGATCTCTTCAGGAAGCTCCACCATATTCTCGGGGGCGCTGTCGGCCTTGAGATAGACTACGGAGAGGTTGTTGCCGTCAGCGTCGCTGACGTAGTGAACGCAGATGACGGGGACCACCAGGCAGTTCAGGCTCTGGCTGGCGGCGAAGCTGTAGTTGACGGTCTGGCCGTTGCGCATGGCGCCGTCAGGATTGTCCACCCGCACCGAGACCGGATAGGTGGTGACGCCGGAGTCGGTCTTGGGCTCCAGGCTGACGCCGTCTACGATACCCATGAACATATTTCCGTCCCAGTCGGTGAGATCGATGGTCATGCCGGTCTGGATGTTGCCCACGTTGCGCTCGTCCACGTCGATGGTCACGTTCATCACGGTGGTGTCCGCGATGGAGACGGCCACCCTGCCGCTCTCCACATCCTCCCCGGCCACCAGGCCGCAGGAGGTGACGGTGCCGCTGATGGGAGCCACGGCGTTGAAGTCGGACAGGGCCTTCTGAGCGTCCTCCAGCTTCTGCTGGGCCTCCTGGATCTGCTCGTTCTTGGCCTTGATCTGTTCCTGCACATCGTCATCCCCCAGCACCATCAGGACCTGACCGGAGGAGACGTCGGCGTAGTTGAGCAGGTCGGCCCTGACCAGGGGGCCGCCGGCCTTGGTAGAGATGTCACGGACCTCATAGTATTTGAGCTGCCCATCGGCGTAGGGGTAGATGGGGGTGCCGTCGGCAGCGCTGAAGGTCACAGAGGCGTCCATATCCTGGGTCAGAGTGCCGGGGTTGTCCATGACGAAGACCACCTCGAAGCATTTGGAGCCCTCGGGGGTGATGAAGCTGACCTTGTTGATCTTCTCCACCTTGCCGGAGAAGGATCCCATCACCGCGGGGACTGAGACCTGGACGCTCTGTCCCACGGAGATGCTGCTCTCATAGGCATAGCTGAAATAGAGGGAGAGCTTGAGCTTCCGGTCGTTGACCAGGGTGGCGATCTTGGTGCCGGCGGCGATATTGTCATCCGGGTAGAATTCGCCCGCATCCATCAGCTTGCCGGCAAAGGGGGCGCGCACCGTAAGCTCGGAGAGGTCCTCACGGAGCTTCTGCATATCCTCATTAAGGGAGGTCAGGCTCTCCCGGGCGGAGGTGACGGCCTGCTCGGCAGACTCGCTGCGGATGGTGTAGAGGGGGTCGCCGGCCTGGACCTGCTGGCCCTCGGTGACAAAGACCTCGTTCACCGTTCCGTTGGCGGCCAGTGTGATGGTGGAGGCCGACTTGGCCTTGGCCACGCCGCTGCCCTCCACCATGCTGGAGATGGAGCCGTAGTAGACCATATCGGTCAGGACCTCGCCCTGTTCTTCCTCGGGATCGCTGAGAACAAATTTCCACATCAGAAAGCCGCCCACGGCCAGCGCGGCCAGCACCGCGGCGGCCACAAGAATTTTCCCCGCCTTCTTCTTTTTGTGCTTCTTTTTAGCCGGCGCCGGGGCGGCGGGGGCGGACTGTGTGCCCGGGTCCAGAACAGGGGTCTGTTGTTCGGTCATATTCGTTTCCTCCTGTGCCAGTTTTTTCATACCTGCAATACATACATTGTAGCATGGGGCGAGCGTGAAGATACTTTCAAAATGGTGACAAGTTCTTAACAAAACCTTAAATTTAAACCTCAGCCTGCACCCTTATTTTATATAGACGAAGGCAGAGGAAAAAAGTTGCAGGGAGACCGGAAAATCCTTCCGAAACAAAAAAACGCCCCCGCCGCCGGCCATAAAGCCGGGAGCGGGGGCATTCTGGCCTGCCGGGAAAGCAGGCGGATATCACAGATTACCAGGTGCGGGACTGAAGCTGCTTGAACTGGGCGACGGTGGAGACGTGGGAGTTCAGGCCGCCGTCCACGGTCATGACCTGGCCGGTGACGTAGCTGCTCTCATCGGAGCCCAGGTAGACGCACATGTGGCCGATATCCTCGGGGCAGCCATAGCGGTTGACCATGATGTTGCTCAGGAAGATATCCTTCAGCACCTGGGGAACATTGGCCTCGTTCTGGGGGGTGACAATCAGGCCGGGACGCACGCAGTTGCAGCGGATGTTCTGCTTGCCGTACTGCAGGGCGGTGGACTTGGTCAGCATGTCCACACCGGCCTTGGCGCAGGCGTAGGCGGTGGAGCCCAGGTCGCCGCCGCAGGAGGCCATGGAGCCGATGTTGATGATGGAGCCACCCGCCTCATTCTTCTGCAGGTAGGGGAGCACGCACTTGATGGAATAGAAGGTGCCGCGCATATCGCTCTGGAAGACCGCGTCCCACATGTCCAGGGTCAGCTCGTCCACGCGGCCGTCCTTCAGGCCCACGTTGGCGGCGTTATTGACCAGAACGTCGATCTTGCCATACTTCTCAGCAGTGTCGGCAAAGAGCTTCTCAATGCTCTCGGGAGAGGTGATGTCCATAAAATGATACCAGGCCTCTCCGCCCTCGCTGCGGATGGTGTCCACAACGGCCTGACCTTTCTCCTCACGGCGGCCGCAGATGACCACCTTGGCGCCCTCGGCGGCGTACAGCCGGGCGATGCCAATGCCGATACCGCTGGTGGAACCGGTGACAACGGCGACCTTACCTTTGAGTCTGTCCATAATAAATATCCTCCTTATATGACATGCTATACGGGTTGGTTCGATTATCAGTACCCTTATTATAAAACGTGCTTTGCCGTTTGTCCATAGAAAACGACCTGCTGAGTTTAAAAAATTTAATCTGCCTATACTGATCTGACGGCGGGAAGCATGTGCGGCCGGAAAGGGAATCGCCGTTTTTACAAAAGGGAGAGGAAAGGGCGCCCAACGAAGTGAGGCATATATGTGCTGGAAGGCACGCCTGGGTATATTTGCGGTGGCTTTTTCGCTGCAAGGGTGCTATAATTTTATACAATTCCCATTTACATGCCGTAACCGGAGGGAAGAGTTCTCTATAAAGAGGGAAAGAAGATGAAACAGGCAAAAGCTCTGCGGAATCATAATACAGGCCGAGGCTGTGCGGCCGCAGCGGCGTTGCTATTCTTTATTTTTGCTATGGAACTGACAGCGTTTGCTGCAGAAAGCGGAGGCGCCGCATTGGCTGCGAAAACAACGAATATGTCCATTGCGTATGGAATTACGACTGCCCTGTCCCTGTTTTTGTTCGTCGGTTACTGCGCCCTTGTGCGTCAAAAAAATATCTGGCTGCGGATGACCTACGGTTCCGTCGTGATCGTGAACCTGGGATATCTTGCGCTCTCGGTCTCAAAAACGCTGGAGGAGGCGCTGCTGGCCAACCGCATCTCTTACTTTGGCTCGGTCTTTCTTCCCCTTGGCATGCTGATGGCCATCCTGGATATCTGCCGCATCCGTTACCGAAAGCGGCTTTTGGGCCTACTGTTCTGGATCGGCGTTGCGGTCTTTCTTGTAGCTGCCAGTCCGGGCTATCTGGACTGCTATTATAAGGAGGCCACACTGGTATTCGTGAATGGAATGGCCAGGCTGGACAAGGAATACGGACCGCTGCATGTTATATATCTGGTATATCTGCTCGCCTATTTCGGAGCCATGATCGGTGCGGTCCTGACCTCTATCATCGGGAAAAAGACGGTGTCCTGCAAACATGCCGCGCTGCTTTTGGCGGTCGTGTTTCTGAATGCCGCGATCTGGCTTGTCGAGCAGCTTATTTACTCGGATTTTGAATTCCTGTCGGTTTCCTACATTGCCAGCGGACTGCTTTTGCTGATGCTGTACGGCATGATGCAGGACTATGGCATATGGCCGGGCCTGCCAGAGACAGGTCCCTTACAGGCCGCTTCCGGAGGGGCGAAAAAAGGCGTTGCGGTCCCGGCCGCCGAAGAAGAGAGCGCGGAAGGATCCGCGGCGGCGGGCGCGGCTTCCGGACGTGAAGGCGCGGCGGCACTGCCTGATGAGCGCATCGCGCAGATCATGGCCGGCTGGCCGGCAGTCTCCATGCTGACAGCCAGAGAGGCAGAGGTGCTCCGTGCCCTTTTGGAAAACAAAAAACGAAAAGATATCGCGGCGGATCTGAACGTGACCGAGCATACGGTGAAAAAGCACACCGCCAATATTTTTTCAAAACTTGAGGTGTCCAGCAGAAGCGAACTTACTGCGAAGGCGGATCGGGAAACGGACGTCCCAAACTAGAAAAAGACCGGGAGCCGGCTGTATGCCGGCTCCTTTTCTGCGTCCAATGAAGTGCACACCTTTTCCTGCACGGCTGCAGAGGAAGATGGTAGCCCTGTTTTGGGAAAGAGTAGCCCTGTTTCAGCTATAGGGCTACTGTTTTTTGCCTGTGGACCATGTAATAATGAATTAGGAATTTATGAATATCAGCGTCTGGTGTGATGCCCAAAGGGCAGCAGGGAAGGTGATATGATGGAGAAAAAGGTGATTGCACAATTTACGGTTCAGATTACATCTGCAGAGGGCGCCACCTGGCAGGGCAGCGTGGCGGCGGAAAATGAGATATTCCATTTTCGGAGCGAGCTGCAGCTGCTGAACTGGCTGCTTGAACGCTGTCCGGAACTGCGGCCGGGTGCGGAGCCGAAGTAAAGAGAGTGGGGAGAAAAGCGGCCGCCGGGCTGTGCTGCCGCAGGATAAAAGCCGGCATCCCGTAAGGCCTGAAACCGTCATTTGCCCCCGGCACGTCTGTGCCGGGGGCATTTTGGCTGCATTCCGTCCCGGGCGGCGGTGGGGCCCGGCTACAGGTCCTGGAGATCTGCCGCCGGGATATCATTTTCCAGATTGTCCCGGGCCAGATCGTTGTCGATGACCGGATATACATCCGGGATGGGCCTGTCTCCCCGGGGATGCGCGGCATTCCGGCGCTTGATTTTCGGCCGGTCCGGACCGGCCGGCTGCGGCTGAGACATGTGGATCACCCCGCGGTTAATATGGCCCTTTTCAAAGGAACGTATGCATGCCGGGGAGTCATCCCTGCCCGCCGGGCGCACGGAGAGAAGAGACCAGACGCTGCATTTCCTGTTTGGACCGGACGCCGTGGGCCCGCTGCAGGACGGCCTGCTTTTCCGAATCTGTCATGGACTCAAACTGTTTCATGGCAGCCTCGTTCTGGGCCAGGGCCATGCCCAAGCCGAGGGGCAGTTCGTTTTTCATGGGATCACCTCGCGGATAGTATCTGCGCGGCGCGGGCGGAATATGCGGCCGCGGCGGCTGACGCTGAAAAGCGGCAAGCTGTATCTTGTCAACCCCTGAGATCTATGCTATACTTTTTACATCTTATCTTGTATTATTTGAGATGACTCCGCCTGTATCATCATACCGTGTGATTTCAAAAGAATACTTGACTGCAGTACAATAGGGTGCTGTATTATGGCAAAAAGGCCTGGACAACAAATGTGTTGTCTTGGCCTTTTTTGGTTTTTATCAGGGACTGTGCGGTGAGGGAGATGGAAAAATGTCATCGGCGATCTTGAGCGTTGGAATAGACATTGGCACATCGACCACCCAGGTGATCTTCAGCCGGATCAGGATGGAGAATACTGCCGGCTATTTTTCGGTGCCCCGCATCTCCATTGTCGGCAAAGAGCTGATCTACAAAAGCCCGGCCCATACCACGCCGCTGAAAACGGCCTCCCTGCTGGATGGGGAAGGCGTGCGAAAGATCGTGGAGAGGGAATACCGGGCGGCGGGGCTTACCCCTGCGCAGCTCGACACCGGCGCGGTGATCATTACGGGAGAATCTGCCCGCAAGGAAAACGCGGCCCTGATCACGGAACAGCTCAGCGGATTTGCCGGCGAGTTTGTGGTCTCCACGGCGGGACCGGATCTGGAATCGATCATTGCTGGCAAGGGGAGCGGCGCGTTTCAGTACAGCGTGGACCATGACTGCGCCGTGGTCAATCTGGACATTGGCGGCGGCACCACCAATATCGTGCTTTTTGACAGCGGAGATATCATAGGCAAGGGCTGCTTCGATATCGGCGGCCGCCTGATCCGCCTGGCGGCGGATTATACCGTGACCTCCGTCAGCCCGGCGGCGGGAGCGGTGGCGGAGGCGGTGGGCGTCCGGCCCGTGGTCGGGCAAAAAATCACCCCGGCGGAGCTGGGCCGGATCACAGACAAGATGGCCGATCTGCTGGCCCAGGCCATCGGCCTTGCGCCTGCGGAGCCGCTGCTTGGGCGGGTGGAAACGCCCAACAGCTCCGAGCTGCGCATCATCAGGCGGGCCGAGCGGATCTGTTTTTCGGGGGGCGTGGCGGACTGCGTGCGCTCCCCGGGCGAAACGGACCCGCTGCGGTACGGTGATATCGGCGTGTTCCTGGGGAACTCCATCCGAACCCGTTTCCTGCCGGAGAGAGAAAAGATCATCTCCGCCAATGAGACCATCCGCGCCACGGTGGTGGGCGCGGGGACCTACACCACCAGCCTCTCGGGCAGTACCATCACCTGCTCCGACGGTATTTTCCCGGTCAAGAATGTCCCGGTGCTGAAGCTGGATATGGAGGAACAGCAGGACTGTCTGGACGGCAGCGCCGAAAAGCTCGCGCAGAAGACGGAATGGTTTTTGCGGCAGAGCGACAGCCGGCGGATCGTGCTTGCCATGCCCGGAAAAGCGGATCCCACATATGGGGAGATCAAAACCCTGGCCCGGGTGATCGTACAGGTGATGGACCGGCTGCTGCCGGAGGGCGAGCCCATTATCGTCATATTGGAGAAAGATATCGCCAAAGCACTGGGCATGGCCATGAGGTCCGAGACCGGCGGCAGCCGAAAGACAGCCGCGATAGACGGCGTCAAGGTGGAAGCGAACGATTATGTGGATATCGGCCGTCCGCTGATGGACGGACTGGTGGTGCCGGTTGTGGTGAAGACTCTGGTTTTTGGATGACTGAAAGAAGAGGAGGATAAGAGATGGGCTTTTCAACGCTGCTGGCTGGAAAGACATTTACTTTTCATTCCGTAAAAGAAGTGCTGGCCAAAGCCAACGAGGAAAAATCCGGGGACATTCTGGCGGGGATCGCCGCGGGATCGGATCTGGAGCGCATCGCGGCCAAGGAAGTGCTCAGCCATCTGCTGGTCCGGGACCTGCGCGAGAATCCGGTGGTCCCCTATGAGGACGACGAGGTGACGCGGATCAACCAGGATTCCATCGACAGCGCGGTATACGAGAAAATACAGAACTGGACCATGGCGGAGCTGCGGGAGTACATCCTGGGGGACGCCTCCGGGGAGGAGGACCTCAAGCGGCTGGGACGCGGACTGACCGCGGAGGTGGTTGCCGGAGTCTGCAAGCTCATGAGCAACCTGGATCTGGTGTATGCCGCCAACAAGATCCGCATCACAGCCACCTGCAACACCACCATCGGCTGCCGGGGTACCCTTGCCACCAGATTGCAGCCCAACCATCCCACCGACCATATTGAGGGGATCACCGCGTCCCTGTTCGAGGGACTCAGCTATGGCAGCGGCGACGCGCTGTTGGGACTGAATCCCGTCAATGATACCGTGTCCAGCCTGATGGAGGTGCTCAAGCGGTTCGACGAGGTGAAGAACCGCTTTCAGATCCCCACCCAGATCTGCGTGCTGGGCCATATCACCACTCAGATCGAGGCGGTAAAACGGGGCGCCCCCTGCGATATGATCTTTCAGTCCATCGCCGGGAGCCAGAAGGGGAACAGCGCCTTTGGCTTCTGCGCCGACACGGTCCGGGAAGCCCGTCAGCTGTTAAAGGAGCGGGGGACCGCCAAGGGCCCGAATGTGATGTATTTTGAGACCGGCCAGGGCAGCGAGCTCTCCTCAGACGCCCACTATGGCGCCGACCAGGTCACCATGGAGGCCCGCTGCTACGCCTTTGCCCGGGCGTTTGAGCCGTTCATGGTCAATACAGTGGTAGGCTTTATTGGACCGGAGTACCTCTATGACAGCCGTCAGGTCATCCGCGCCGGGCTGGAGGACCATTTCATGGGAAAACTCTCCGGAGTCCCCATGGGCTGCGACTGCTGCTATACCAACCATATGATGGCCGATCAGAACGACATTGAAAACCTGTCTCTTCTGCTGGCCGGCGCGGGGGTCAATTATATCCTCGGTGTTCCCGCCGGGGACGATATCATGCTCAACTACCAGACCAACGCCTATCATGACGCCGCCGCCATCCGTGAGGTGCTGGGCCTGCGGCCCATCCGGGAGTTTGAGGGCTGGCTGGAGAAGATGGGGATCATGGAGAACGGCAGGCTGACGCCGAGAGCCGGAGATCCCACGATCTTTACACGCAGGGGGTGAGGATGCTTGGTAGATAAACGGCTGGTCAGCCGCATCACGGAAGAGGTGATGCGGCAGCTGAAGGAACGGGGATATGTGATCCTGCCGGAAAAAGAGGATCCGGCGCCTGGGACGGCGGAGGAACCGGAGGATATCACCTCCCCGTCCTGCAAGGCAAAGCCACTGCTGCGGGACCCGCAGGATATGGAGGCGCTGCTGCGGATGAAGCGGTACACCAACGCCCGCATCGGCGTGGGCCGCGCCGGTCCGCGGCTCAATACCCAGACCATGCTGGCCATGCGGGCAGACCACGCAAAGGCCCGGGACTCGGTTTTTACCGACGTGAGCCCTGAGCTTACGGAGCGCATGGGGCTTATGACCGTGCAGACCATGTGCGACTGCAAGGATACCTATGTTACCCGCCCCGACCTTGGAAGAACGCTCAGCGGGGAGGCGGAAAAGGCCGTTCGGAGCGCCTGCGTGCCCAATCCCGACGTGCAGATTTTCGCAGCGGACGGACTGAGCTCCTCCGCCATTGAAGCCAATCTGGAAAAGATCCTGCCCATCCTGATGGACGGACTTCAATCCAAGGGCCTGAAGGTGGGGACGCCGTTCTATCTGCGCTTTGGCCGGGTGGCGGCGGAGGACCAGGTGTCCGAGCTGCTGGGCGCCAGGGTGGTATGCGTGCTCATCGGGGAGCGGCCGGGCCTGGCCACGGCGGAGAGCATGAGCGCCTATATCGCCTACAACGCCTATGTGGGCATGCCCGAGGCAAAGCGCACGGTGGTCTCCAATATCCATAAGGACGGCCTCTCCGCGGTGGAGGCCGGCGCCTACATCGTGGAGGTCATCGCGCAGATCCTGGAGCAAAAGGCAAGCGGAGTCGATTTGGTGAAATGAGAGGTGAGAGATGCGCGGAGATGCGATAAGGACGAGCGTTCTCAGTGTACAGATGATCCCCAATGCCGATCCCGCCCTTTTGGAAAAGCTGGCGCTGCCCCGGAAACTTCGCAGCCTCGGCATCCTTACAACGGACTGCGACGATGTGTCCTACGCGGCGCTGGACGAGGCGACCAAGCGGGCCAATGTCCGGGTGGCCTACGCCAGCAGCATGTATGCGGGCTCCGGCAACGCCAGTACGAAACTGGCGGGCGAGTTTATCGGCATCCTGGCGGGAGAGGACCCCGCCGAGGTGCGCAGCGGCCTGGAAGCCGCTGTCCGCTATGCGCGGGAGGAGGCCTGCTTTTACAGTGCCAATGACGACGATTCCATCGTGTATTTTGCCCACTGTATCTCCCGCACCGGGTCCTACCTCTCTGAAAAAGCCGGTGCGGCGGAGGGCGGGGCCATGGCGTATCTGATCGCGCCTCCCGCGGAGGCGATCGTGGGACTGGACGCGGCGCTGAAGGCGGCGGATGTAAGACTGGGCCTCTTCTATGGCCCGCCGACGGAGACCAACTTTGCAGGCGGCCTTCTCACCGGCGATCAGGCGGCCTGCAAGGCGGCCTGCGCGGCCTTTGCCCAGGCGGTGTGCGGAGTCGCCGAGACTCCCGTGGCATACGGATAAAACCGCCTTTTCACAGTGGGGAAACAGATTATAGAAAGAGAGGAGCGATGATAGTTGGAATTTGACAGAGATTTGCGTTCGATACAGGAAGTCCGAAACCTGGTGGCAAAGGCCAGGCAGGCGCAGGGCGAGTACGCGTCCTATACGCAGGAACAGGTAGACCGGATTGTGAAGGCGGTCTCTGAGGCCTGCGCCGCTCAGGCGGAGCGCCTGGCGAAGCTGGCGGTGGAGGAGACGGGCTTCGGCGTCTGGCAGGACAAGGTGCTGAAAAACCAGCTGGGCAGTACCATCACCTATGAGAGCATCAAGGACATGCGGACGGTGGGTATTCTCAGCGAAAACCAACAGACCGGCGTTATGGAGGTGGCCGTGCCCATGGGTGTGGTGGCCGCCCTGATCCCCTCCACCAACCCGACGTCCACAGTGATGTACAAATGCCTCATCTCGCTGAAGGCGGGCAACTCCATCGTAATCAGCCCGCACCCCAACGCCAAGAATTGTATTTTGGAGACCTATAAGATTGTGATGCAGGCCGCCAAGGCGGCGGGCGCGCCGGACGGGCTGGTGCAGTGCATCACCACGCCGTCCATGGAGGGCACCAACGCCCTGCTCCGGCACCCGGACATCGGCATCATCCTCGCCACCGGCGGCGAGGCCATGGTCCGGGCGGCATACAGCTCCGGAAACCCGGCGCTGGGCGTGGGACCGGGCAACGGTCCGGCGTATATTGAGAAATCGGCCGATATCCCCGCGGCTGTGCGCAGGATCTTTGACAGCAAGACCTTTGATAACGGGACCATCTGCGCCTCGGAGCAGAGCATCGTCACCGAGAAATGCATCAGCGGCCTGGTGGCCGCCGAGATCGAAAAGCAGGGCGGCTATTTCATGACGCCGGAGGAGAGCGAAAAGGTGAGCCGGTTCATCATGCGGGCCAACGGAACGATGAACCCAAAGATCGTAGGTCGTACCGCACAGACCATCGCGGACATGGCCGGCATCCGTATCCCGGAAGGCACGCGGGTCCTGCTCTCCCGCCAGACCACGGTGGGGAAGGACAATCCCTATTCCCGAGAAAAGCTCTGCCCCATCCTGGCCTACTATGTGGAGGACAACTGGGAGAGCGCCTGCAAACGCTGCATGGAGATCCTGTTTAACGAGGGCAAGGGCCACACGATGACCATCCACAGCCAGGACAAGAGCGTGATCCGGGAATTCGCGCTGAAAAAACCCGTTTCCCGCCTGCTGGTGAATACGCCGGGGGCCCTCGGCGGAGTGGGGGCCACCACCGGCCTTCCGCCGGCCTTGACGCTGGGCTGCGGCGCCGTGGGCGGCAGCGCGACCTCGGACAATGTGGGGCCCATGAATCTTTTGAACATACGGCGGGTGGCGTATGGCGTCCGGGAACTGGACCAGCTGCGCGGAGCATCCGTACCCCCGGTATCCCACCGCGGCGAAGAGGAGAAACGGCCCGCAGGCGGCGCGTCCTCCCTCACCAGGGCGGAGATCGAGGAGATCACCCGCTCTGTGATCGCACGGCTGACAAGATCGGAATGAATACTGAATGGAGGAACGAATTATGGAAACTTTACAGGCGCTTGGCATGATCGAAACAAAGGGACTGGTAGGCTCCATCGAGGCCGCTGATGCCATGGTAAAGGCGGCGAATGTGCATCTGATCGGCAAGGTCCATGTGGGCGGCGGCCTTGTGACGGTGATGGTCCGGGGCGACGTGGGCGCTGTGAAGGCCGCCACCGACGCCGGCGCGGCCGCGGCCTCCCGGGTGGGGGAGCTGGTCAGCGTGCACGTCATCCCCAGACCCCACGACGAGGTGGAGTTCATCCTGCCCACGCTGGAGAACAGCAGCCGCTGAGCGGCGAAAACCAATGCATCGCATGCAAACGAACACGGATCCATATGAAATGATGTGTAGGAGGATATGATAATGGCGAATCTGCAGGCACTGGGCATGGTGGAAACAAAGGGACTGGTGGGCTCCATCGAGGCCGCCGACGCCATGGTGAAAGCGGCAAACGTCCGGCTGATCGGCAAGGTCCATGTGGGCGGCGGTCTTGTGACGGTGATGGTCCGGGGCGACGTGGGCGCCGTGAAGGCCGCCACCGACGCCGGGGCGGCCGCGGCCTCCCGGGTGGGAGAGCTGGTCAGCGTCCATGTGATCCCCCGTCCCCACAGCGACGTGGAGTTCATCCTTCCCACGCTGGAAGGGACGGCAGAGTAATCAGACCGCAGCAGCGGGAGAGGCGGTGCGCACGTGAAGAAGGAGCTTTTGAGCGATGTGGAACTGCGCGCATGGTGGCGCCCCGGAAGCGGCGGCACATACCATGTGCGGCAGGGGACCATCCTGACGCCGGCCGCCCGGGATTTTATCCGCGAGAAAAACATTCAGCTCTGCTGGGACGAGGAGCCCTCCTTTAAGCGGATGCCGGTGGACCCCATGCCCCGCCGGGGCGGGAAGGTCCGTTACCGGAACGCCGTGACAGGTGGGGAGACCGATACCAAGGGTGAGAATATGACGCATTTGCGGGGCAATCTTCTGGTCCCAAAGACCCATCCCCGCATCGCGTTCCGGGGGCGGCTGGATTCTCTGATGGCGCAGGTCATGCAGGTGCAGATCACAGCCCTTGAGGAGGGAAAACCGGCCCTTGCGGATGACCTGGATGAGGTGATGAGCCTGCTGCGGAACATACTGGCCGCCGAGGTGAAGGAGACCCCGCTGGAGGCCATAAAGCTTCTGGGGATGGACAGCGCCCAGCTCCGATATGCCTCTCACCACGTGCGGGAGAGCGTGGGGATTGACCACCCGGTCCCGAACTACCGGATGGGAAAGCTCTGCGCGGCGCTCAACCTCCTGCGCACACAGGTGCGGGAAGCGGAGCTCTCGGCCGCCCGGGCTTTTTCAGACGGGGACGGCGCGTGCGGGCGCGAGGACATTATGGAAGGGCTCAACCGTCTTTCCAGCGGTATCTACATCCTTTTCTGCCGGGAAGCGGCAGGGCGGTTTGAGCGGGGGAAACAGAGATGAACTATTACAGTGAACAGGATATCAGGGATATCGTCGCCTCCGTCCTGGCGCAGTCCGGGACGGCAAAGGGACCCGGCGGCTGTGCCGATCCCCTTCCGGTGGAGATATCCGCCCGCCATGTGCACCTGACGGAGGACGCGGTGGAGAAGCTCTATGGAACGGGCTGCAGGCTGACCCGGAAGCGGGATCTCAGCCAGCCGGGCGAATTCCTCTCCGGCGAGCGGGTGAAGATCGTCACGGCCAAGGGCGTCATCGACAATGTGGCGGTTCTGGGCCCCGTGAGACAGCGGGTGCAGGTGGAGCTGTCCCTGACGGACGCCCGCACACTGGGCATTCAGATCCCCGTGAACCTCTCGGGGGACCTGACGGGCGCCGGGGATGTGCTGCTCGTCGGCCCGGCGGGGATCCTGGAGGCAAAGGGCTCCGCCATCGCGGCGAAGGCCCATATCCATATGACCCCGGCGGATGCCGGGCGTTACGGCGTCCGCAACGGCCAGTCGGTGAGCGTCCGGCTTCAGACGTCCCGCCCGGTGACGCTGGAGGATGTGGTGGTCCGGGTGAAAGATACCTTCCGCCTGGCGGTTCACATCGACTTTGACGAGGCCAACGCGGCGGCGGCCGGCGGGGAGATCACGGGCATTCTGGCAGAGAGCAGGTGCAGCATTGAGTGAGATCAACATAGAACGGCTGGTGGAAGACGTGACCCGGCAGGTGCTCTCCGCGCTGCAGGCGCGGCAGGACGCCGCGGAGGAAGCGGCGGGAAAAGACCGGTGCCTGGTGGTGGGAAAGCTTGAGGACGTCCCGGATGCGCTGAAACGCGGCGCCGTGCTGTGCGGCATGGAGGAATACGAGGGCTGCAAAAATATCCTGCGCTTTCAGAGAGTCATCATCTCCGGACTGACCCTGGTGCAGCTGGCGGATATTGCCCTTGGCAGGCCGGGGGACAGCGGCTCCTGCGCCGTGGTCAGCGCGCTGCTCCACGGCGTGGAGGTGGTCCTGCTGGAGTCGGCGCTGCCGCACCGCTCCTGCGCGGGGAAAGGCAGCACCGGCCTGTATGCGCTCCTGGAGGGACATGTCCGGACCATCCAGGCCTTTGGCGTGAAGCTGCTGGCAAAGGAGCGGCTGGCCGTCCCTGAGACGGCTCCGGTGAGACCGCCGAAATATCAGGCGCCGGCGCCTGAGCCGGTCAAGGGCAGCGCGCGGCCCAGCGTGGGCAGGCTCATTTCCGAATCGGACGCGCTGGCCATGGCAGCGGCTTCCGGCGGGCAGCCGGTCCGCGTGGCCGGGGACGCGATCCTCACCCCCTCCGCCTGGGATGTATTTACCAGAGCGAGGGTGGAGGTCATTCGCGGAGACGGGTGAACGGAGGACAATATGGTTATTTGCAGAGTAGTGGGCCATGTCTGGGCCACCAAGAAAGAGGAGAACCTGGAGGGCCTGAAGCTGATGGTGGTCCGGGAGGATCCGGCCTACGGAGGGAAGGAAGGGACCTTTGTGGCCGCCGACGCCGTGGGCGCGGGGATCGGGGAACAGGTCCTGGTGGTCTCCGGCAGTACGGCCCGCAAGGCGTTTGGAAGAGATGATATCCCGGCCGACATGGCGATCGTGGGCATTATCGATACCCTGGAGGTAGACCGGTCGGGAAAGTAGTATTGGAGAGCGCGTATTATGGATTTGCTGAACCAGATCGCCGCGGCAGGCGTCGTAGGCTGCGGCGGAGCCGGATTTCCCACGCATGTGAAGCTCAGGGGTACATTTGAGTATCTGATCGTCAACGGCGCGGAGTGTGAGCCCCTGCTGCACAACGACCGCTTTCTCATGCGCAATATGGCGTCGGAGATTGTGCAGGCCACCCAGGCCGTGGCAAAGGAGCTGGGGATCCCCGACAGCGTGATCGCCCTCAAGAGCCACTATACCCGGGAGGTATCCGCGCTGAAGGAGGCCATTGCCCGTCTGGGGGCCGACGTCAGGGTCCATGAGCTGGAGAGTTTTTATCCGGCAGGCGATGAGCAGAGCATCGTGTACGAGGTGACCAGGCGCGTGGTCCCCCCGGCGGGACTGCCGGGACAGGTGGGGGCCGTGGTGGACAATGTGGCCACGATCTATGCCGTTTACGAGGCCATGCGCGGCGTCCCCCTGACGAAGAGATACCTGACCGTGGCGGGCGAGGTGCGCCATCCCGCCATCCTCTGCGTGCCGGTGGGCGTCAGCTTCAGGACCTGTCTGGAGCTGGCCGGCGGGACCAGAACGGACGACTTCGTTGTGGTTTCCGGCGGGCCGATGATGGGAAAGACGGTGCGGAAAGAGAAACTGGATACCGCAGTGGTCACCAAGACCACCTCGGGCATCCTGGTGCTCCCGCCGGACGGCCGCCATGGGAGGGATGCCGCCGTGGATCTGAGACGGATGCTCAATCAGGCGCGTTCCGCCTGCATCCAGTGCACCAACTGCACGCAGCTCTGCCCCCGGCATCTGCTGGGACACCCGCTCTCGCCCCACCGCATCATGCGGAAGATGGCCTCCGGCGCCGATTGCAGGGATATGCTGGATGACCCGGATATCCGCAGCGCGCAGCTGTGCTGCGAGTGCGGCATCTGTGAGGTGTATGCCTGCCCCATGGGCCTGATGCCTAGGAAGATCAACGCCATGATCAAACGGGAACTGGCGGCCGGGGGGATCCGGTATCAGCGCACCGGAGAGAGCTGGACGCCCAGCCCGGAGCGGGAGATGAGGAAGGCGCCCACCGAAAAGGTGGCGTTCCGCGCCGGCGTCCACGCCTATTATAACGATGAAGCGGAAGATCTGATCTGCTGCGAGCCGGAGCGCGTCTCCATCCCCGTCCGGATGCACATCGGCGCGCCTGCGGCGCCTGTGGTATCCGTGGGCGACAGGGTGAATGAGGGCGATGAGATCGCGCGGCCCCGGCAGGGCGATCTGGGCGCGGTAATCCACGCCAGCATCTCCGGCCGTGTGACCGCGGTGGGAGAGACGATAACCATCGTGAAGGAATGAGGGTGAGACGGATGGAAACGATCGGTTTTCTGGAACTCAACAGCATTGCGAAGGGGATCGAGGCCGCGGATATCGTGTTAAAGACCGCCGCCGTGGAGCTGATCTTCTCCAGGGCCGGCTGCCCCGGAAAGTATTACCTGCTGTTCACAGGCGATGTGGCCGCGGTCCAGGCCTCCATCGAAGCGGGATGCGCCGCCGGCGGGGACCATGTGGTGGACCACTGTGTGATCCCCTCGGTGCACCCTCAGGTCATCCGCGCCATCAACATGACCAACATGCCGGAGGAGTTCCGCGCCGTCGGCGTAATGGAGTATTTCTCCGTGACGGCCTCGGTCTACAGCGCCGACGCCGCCGTCAAGGCGGCGGATGTGGACCTGGTGGACGTGCGTCTGGGGACCGGGATCGGGGGCAAGTCCTTCGTGGTCCTGACCGGCGAGGTGGCGGCCGTGCGGGAGGCGGTCAGCTGCGGCATCCATACGCCGGCGGCGGAGGGGATGCTGGTGTCCTCCGTCGTCATCCCCAACCCCCACCGCGATCTTCTGAGCAGTCTTATGTAAGGGAGGTGGGACCATGATCGAAGCGGAGGGCAAGCAGAGAATCATTCAGGAATTCGTCCCCGGCAAGCAGGTGACCCTGGCCCATCTGATCGCAAATCCGGACAGCACGCTTTACAAGAAGCTGGGCGTGGTGGGAGAACACGAGGGCGCGCTGGGCATCATGACCATCACGCCCAGCGAGGCTGCGATCATCGGCGCCGACGTGGCCACAAAGGCGGCCAACGTGGAGGTGGTTTTTGTGGACCGGTTTAACGGTTCCCTGGTCATCGGCGGCGATGTGGCCAGCGTGGAGGCCGCGCTGAAGGACGTGCTGGACGTGCTGGAAAACACGCTGCACTTCGCGCCCACGGTCATCACAAGGACATGAAAAAGATCATGCTGGTGGGCTCCATCGCCTGCGGCAAGACCACGCTCTGCCAAAGGCTCAACGGTATGGAGCAAAAATATAAAAAGACCCAGGCCATAGAGGTCATTAATCAGACCATTGATACCCCTGGCGAATACCTGGAGCACCGCTCTTACCTGAGCAGTCTCATGGTAACGTCGGTGGACGTTGACCTGGTGCTGTTTCTGCTGGACGCGACCCAGAGCAGGTATATGTATTCCCCGGGGCAGGCCGCGGGCTTTCCCGTGCCGGTCATCGGCGTGATCACAAAGATTGACCGGGCCACGGAGCGGGAGCTCCGGGATGCCCGGGAGCTTTTGGAGCTGGCCGGAGCGGCGCCGGTCTTTGAAGTCTGCGCCCTGGACGGCAGAGGCGTCGATGCGCTGCTGGCATATTTGCAGGAGCCGCCGGAATATTCGGAGGAGGCCTGACCGAAAGAAGATCCATGGCAGGTTTACCGCATGTGCGGTAGGCCTACCGCCGTTTTGCGATTCATCTCATTGGATTTGACATGCTCCCGGTCCGGGTTATACAATACCTGTAGTGTGCTGCGGGAAATATGGATGAAAGCAGCATGACGGACCACGCTTGTGATGTTTTTTAGAAGGGGTTTGTTTATGAAGCGGGTTGTTTTAG
The DNA here is from genome assembly GCA_022772585.1 of Clostridiales bacterium. Lineage (GTDB taxonomy): Bacteria > Bacillota > Clostridia > Oscillospirales > Oscillospiraceae > Pseudoflavonifractor_A. The sequence goes on along the minus strand of JALEZN010000117.1, from coordinate 5,615 downwards.
CGGATGATGAGCCGATCACCAGGCTAAACATCGCATCCATGCTTGAGGACATCGGCTTTGCTGTTGTGGGTGAGGCGGGGGACGGGTTTGACGCGGTGGAACTCTGCCGGGCGCAGCATCCGGACCTGGTGCTGATGGATGTAAAGATGCCGGTTTTCGACGGGCTGACCGCGTCAAAGACGATCATAACCGAGGGCCTGGCGGACTGCGTCGTATTGCTGACCGCGTATGACGATCAGGCCATCATTGACCAGGCGAGCCAGATCGGCTTGACCGGATATCTGGTCAAGCCCATTGAGCCGCGGCTCCTTCTGCCCACGATCACAGTGGCGATGGCCCAGAGTGCCCGGCTCCATGCCAGTCAGAGGGAAACAAAGGACGCGCTCCAGCGGCTGCAGAACGAAAAGGTCATCCAGCGGGCCCAGATGCTCATGGCGGAGCAATACCATATTTCCCCGATGGAGGCATACCGGAAGCTTCAGCAGATGTCCATGGACAAGCGGCTGTCCATGCTGGTCATTGCGGAGGCGGTCATTGAGCAGATCGGGAAAAAAGATGTGGTGAATACAGTCAAAGAGCAGCTGATGCACAAAAAGGGCATCTCGGAAGCCGCCGCCTACCGGCAGATCTCTTCCCTTGCAAAGCAGAACGGCTGTACGCCTGCGGAAGCCGCGGAGATGATCAGCAGGAAAATGGGGAGGGCCAATGGGTAGACTGAGGGAGATCTGTCAGCTTGAGACAGACCTGAAGGAACATGAGATCCGGAAGCTGGAGGCCGTGGAGGAGCAGCTGCCGCTGATCGCGGCTTTGACGGACGCCGATGTTTTTATCGACTGTTTTGTGGATGAAAAGGCCGCCGTCGTGGTGGCGCAGGCCGGGCCGCGGATCAGCGGCAGCGTCTATGCCCGGGATGTGGTGGGAAAGCTGGCCCTGATGGGATGGGAGCCGGCTGTGTTCCATGCCCGGGCCATCAGTATGCCGGTCTGCGACCTGAAGGCGATCACACAGGAAAACAGAGCCGTCCGGCAGAATGTGGCCCCCATCTTCGGGGACGGGGACCGGGTGATCGCGGTCCTCATCCGCGAGAAGGACGTCAGCGTAGCCCTGCAGCAGGAGAAAAAGTATGAGCAGCTGGCCCATTCCTATGGAAACGGGAAGCCCGTGGTGCTTGCTTCCAGCGGACAGCCTGTCATAGATATGCAGGAGGTGCATCACCGGGTCAAAAACAGTCTGCAGCTGGTTGCCAGTATCCTGGATCTGCAGGCCCGACGGAGTCAGGACCCCAATGTGAAGAAGATTTTGCGGGAAAATTGGGGGAGGGTATTGTCAATTGCCTCAATTCATGATATACTAACCAAAAATGCAGGGCAAATGACGCTTATAAATAGTAGAATTTTAATAGAACAGATTGAGAAAAATCTCCAGGCCCTGATCCCCATTGACCGGTCCATCCGCCTGTCGGTGAGCGGCGATGAGATCGAGTTGAATTCCGATACGGCGACCTCCGTTGCGATGGTGATCACTGAGCTGCTGACAAACGCACTGCAGCACGCCTTTGAGGATCGGGACGAGGGCACGGTCGATGTGTCGCTCTGCAAAGGAACCTTGTTCCACACGGTGACGGTCTCTGACGATGGAAGCGGTTTCGCGCTTCCGTGGACAGAGGCAGATGGCCTGGGATTGAAGATCGTCCGCTCCACGGTAAGCGAAAAGCTGAAGGGGCGGCTCCGGATCAGTTCGGGCAGCGGCGGAACAAAGGTATCCTTTGACTTCGCCAATGAACTGAATAATGACTTCGTACAATAGGGTACGGAATGTGTTGGCAAAAAAGCCACAGCTCCTGACAAAAGGGATTGCTGTGGCTTTTTTTAAATGTCGGGACAGCTGTGCTTTGGCCGCCCCATATGCCGCGGCAGATAACTGCGTTATTTCTTTGACAGATATGCCGCTGTCAGTAGAAATAGATGTTTAAGATTCAGAAGGGAGAGTGAGGCAGTTGAAGGTAAACGACAGACATGTATCTTTCTACTACGAAAATGACCATGACTACGGAAAGATCGAGATCGACCCTGCAAAGACCGCGCTTTTGATCATCGATATGCAGCACGTGTTCATCACCCGGCCTAAACTGGAGAACCCCACTGAGGAGGAAAAAGCCAACGCCGCCCGCTGGGAGCAGTTCTATGAGGCCATCGACAAGGTCGTTGTCCCCAACAACAAGCGGATGCTGGACTATTTCCGCGGCCACGGCATGGAGGTCATCTTCGCGCAGATCCGCTGCCGCAAGAAGTCCGGCAGCGACCGGTCCCTGGACCAGAAGGCCACCGGCTACAACGAACTGCTCATCCCTCCCGGAGATCCTCTGGGCGACATCGTTCCGGAACTGGCTCCCATCGACGATGAGATCGTTATTACAAAGACCACCGACAGCGCCCTCACGGGGAGCAGCCTGCGCCTGATGCTGAGCAACATGGGCATCGATACCGTGGTGGTGACCGGCGTCCTTACGGACCAGTGCGTATCCGGCACAGTGCGCAGCCTTGCCGACGAGAGCTTCAAGGTCTGGCTGATCGAGGACGCCTGCCGGGCTGCCACAGAGCAGATCCAGCAGAATGAGCTGGAGATCCTGAACAATATCTATTGCCATGTGATTACAACGGATGAATTGCTGGAAGCCCTGGGATGATCCCGGACGGACAGCAAACTGAAAAAGTGCTTCGGAGGATAGCATATGGACTACGATAATCTGTTTGATTTTCTGCCGGCCGAGATGGAATACTGGGGGATCCCCGGATTCAGCTATGGCGTGATGAAGGACGGAAAGGTCCTGACGAAAGGCGGCTGCGGATACCGCGACGTGGAGAAGAAGCTCCCCGCGGATGAGAAGACGCTCTACGGCATCGCCTCCTGCTCCAAGTCCTTCAACTCCTGCCTGATCGCCATGCTGGTGGACGACGGCCTGCTGGACTACGACACCCCCATCCGCAAGTATATCCCGGAGTTTGAGATGTATGATCCCTTTGCCACCAAGGAGTGCACCCTGCGGGACATGCTCACCCACCGCACAGGCCTGGCGCCCCACGAGGCGATGTGGCCCGACCCGTCCATCACAAAGCGGGACCTGCTGATGCGCCTGCGCTACCTGAAGCCCAACGCGCCCTTCCGCACGGTTACGCAGTATAACAACACCATCTACTCCGCCATCGGCGCCATCGCCGAAGAAGTGACCGGAGATACCTGGGAGCACTTGATCGAGACCCGTATCTTCAAGCCTCTCGGGATGGACAGCAGCCTCCTCTCCGCCCATCAGATGTATGAGCAGCCCAACCATGCCCAGGGCTATTGGAACTGGGAGGATGGAAAGGGCGCCGTTCCCGTGGGACCGTGGGAGATGGACGTGGCCGGCGGCGCCTGCGGCGTGGTCTCCAACGTGGAGGATATGTTCAAGTGGATCACGCTGCATCTCAACAACGGCGTATATGAGGGCAAGCGGCTCGTCTCCGAGAAGAATATGCGCGAGATGCACCACACCCAGGCCCCCATGCACATGTTCCCCTGGCGCTTCCCCGAGGTGGAGACCGACGGCAGCTACGGCATGGCCTGGTTCGTCCAGTACTACAGGGGCCGGAAGTTCGTCTGGCATACCGGCGAGATCGAGGGCTTCTGCACGCTGGAGGGCTTCCTGCCGGACGAGAACATCGTGATTATGCTGGCCATGAACGTCCATAAGCCGCTGAATATGCCCATCCTGATGACCAGCTGCTATACCGTGTTTGACCGGCTGCTGGGCGATCCTGTTGTGGACTGGGGCGCCCGCCTCCACCAGTGGAACGGCAAGTATGACGCGTTCTACTATCACTGGAACGTGGACCTGTTCGAGGGCAAGCCGGCGCCCGTCCCCAATACCAAGCCCAGCCATCCGCTGGAGGATTACACCGGCGCGTTCCATCATCCCGGCTACGGCACCTACCATGTTGTGGAGGAGAACGGGAAGCTGGTCCTGCACTTCAAGGATATGCTCGTTCCAATGGAGCACTGGCACTATGACGTGTTCAAGGCCCACCGCCTGAAGGAGGATACCACGGTACTGACCGCGCCCATGTCCTATTACGTGGATCCCTTTACCGGCCAGATCGACGGCTTCACGCTGCAGATCGAGCCCACGGTGGAACCCGCGGTGTTTGCCAGAGTACACGAGTGATCCTTGTCCGCGGTTTGATACGTTTGTGAAACTATTTGGGAGGGAGAACGATGGAAAACAAGAACCATTTGAAAAAGAGCCTTGGCATGATGACCCTGATCTCGATCGCGGCCGGTTCCGTTATCGGAGGCTGGCTTGCGGAGAGCCCGTACTGGTATTCCCTGACCGGCCCCGGCGCAGCGTTTATCTTCCTGATCCTGGCGGTCCTGCTGGTCCCTGTGGGCCTTGCGTTTGCCGAGATGGTGGCGCTGCTGCCCTTCTCCTCCTCTGTGGCGGTCTGGACCGCCAACGCGACCAACCATAAGTTCGGTTGGTGCATGCAGTGGCTGATGTTCCTGATCCAGATCGTCGAGCCCCCTATCTGCGCGTTCATCCTGACTACGGCCCTTGGCTTCTTTATTGAGTTCACCACCACTCAGACCATGCTGATCGCCATTGCGATGTGTGTGATCTGGTATATCATCTCCAATTTCAATATCTCTATTTCCGGCAGACTCAGCAATATCTTCTTCTACTCCATGATCGGCATTTCCCTGTGCATCATCGTGCTGTTCTTCACCAGCGGCCACTGGAGCACTGAGAACCTTCTGGGTAACGGCGGCTGGTTCCCCAAGGGCGGTTATGGCGTGTTCCTGGCCTCCGGCGTGCTGACGATCAAGTATATCGGATTTGAAATGACGCCGACCATGATCGAAGAGACCACATTCCCGGTCAAGAATATGTGGAAGGTCATTCTGGCCGCGCTGTTTATCCCCGCCATCCTGTACGCCGTCGTTGTCATCGCCATCGGCGGTATGGCCCCTTGGAATGAGCTGGCCGAGATGCAGATGCCCGAGCCCGAGCTCATCCGTTCCCTGGGCCTGCCGATGATCTTTGCCTGGGCCGCCCTGATCGCCGGCTCCCTGCATGGCTTCACCACCTTTATGGGCTTCTGGACCTCTTCCGCCCGCGTGCTCTACGGTTCCGCCCAGCTGAACATGCTGCCTCCCGCGTTCAAGAAGCTCAATAAGTACGGCCAGCCCTACATCTCCAACATCGTGGTCCTGCTCTTCTCCGTGTTCTTCTGCATCTTCTCTGCCACGAACTGGGTCCAGTACATCTATGCCGTCTCCTGTATTGCTGCCGGCCTGGTGTACTTCATGGTCTGCTTTGACGCTTACATGCTACGCAAGAAGCATCCCGACTGGAAGCGGCCCTACAAGGCTCCCGGCGGCAACGCCTTCCTCTTCCTGGGCATGATCGTTTCCATTTGGGTCGTGATCGCCTCCTCCCTGTCGCTGGACTTTGCCGGCTGGATGTCCCTGGTGGCTTACATGGCCATCGGTATCATCGTTCTGATCCTGATGGAGAGCTACCGCAAGAAGAACCCCGGCAAGCTTGAGCCGATCATCCTGACGCCCGACAGCGTTGTGGA
>JALEZN010000112.1 GCA_022772585.1 Clostridiales bacterium | reverse complement strand
GGCAGCACGTCCTCCAGCACGGCGAACACGTCCTCCTGGGTGGCGAAGGCCATCTCCATATCCAGCTGATAGAATTCGCCGGGGGAGCGGTCGCCCCGGGCGTCCTCATCCCGGAAGCAGGGAGCGATCTGGAAATACCGGTCGAAGCCCGCGGTCATCAGCAGCTGCTTGAACTGCTGGGGAGCCTGGGGCAGGGCATAGAACTTGCCGGGGTGCTTCCGGGCGGGCACCAGATAATCCCGGGCGCCCTCCGGGGAGGAGGCGGTCAGGATGGGGGTGGTGATCTCCAGGAAGCCGTGCTGGGTCATGGCCGCACGCAGGGCGGACACCACCTGGCACCGCAGGATGATGTTGCTCTTCACCGCCGGGTTCCGCAGGTCCAGATAACGATATTTCAGACGCTGGGTCTCGTCGGCCTCCCGGCTGCGGTTGATCTCAAAGGGCAGGCTGTTGTACCGGCAGCGGCCCAGGACCTCGATCTTCTCCGGCACCACTTCCACGTCGCCGGTGGCCTGCTTGGGGTTCTTGCTGGCCCGCTCCCGGACGGTACCCTCCACGCTGATGGTGGACTCCTTGTTCAGGCCGTTGATGATGTCCATCATCTCCTGGTTCTCCACCACCACCTGGGTGGTGCCGTAGAAGTCCCGCAGGACCACGAAGGCGAAGTTCTGACCCACCTCGCGGACATTCTCCAAAAAGCCGGCCAGGGTGACGGTCTGGCCCACGTGCTCCATGCGGAGCTCCCCACAGGTGTGGGTGCGGTAGCAGGTGCGGATATTCTCCATAAAAATCAACTCCGATTTGTAATATATATGATAATTATAACAGAATGGATGGACTTATTGCCAGTATTCCAGCCATCTGGCCGGGCTTATGCCTGGGATTCGCGGATAGGAGCGCCGGAATTCTTTTCCACCAGACCGGCGGCCACCAGGGCGGCGGCCTCTTCCACGGTGACCAGCTGCTGCTGCCCGGTGGTCAGGTCCTTCAGGGCCACCTTGCCCTGGGCGATCTCATCCTCGCCCAGCAGCAGCACGTAGGGGACGCCCAGCTTGTCCGCGTAGGAGAGCTTCTGCTTGAACTTCTTCTTCTCGGCGTGGATCTGGGTGCGGATGCCGTGGTCCCGCAGGGCGGTGGCGGCGGCAATGGCGGGGGAGAGGTCCTCGGTCATGGGCAGCACCAGCACGTCGGCGGGGGCGGTGAGCACGTCGGGGTTGAGATAGCCCTGGTCCTCCAGCACGAAGAAGAGGCGGGTCAGGCCGATGGAGATGCCCACGCCGGGGAGCTTTTTGTCGATATAATACTCGGCCAGATTGTCGTACCGGCCGCCGGAGCAGATGGAACCGATCTCCGGGTGGTCCAGCATGACGGTCTCATAGACGGTGCCGGTGTAGTAATCCAGGCCACGGGCGATGGTCAGGTCCACCATGAAGTGGTCCTCGGGCACGCCGAAGGCCGACATATAGTTTACCACGGTGTTGAGCTCGTCCATACCCTGGTCCAGCAGTTCGTTTTTCCCCTTCAGGGCCTCCAGGGCGGAGAGGGGATCGGAGGTGGAGAGGAGGTCCAGCAGCTGCCCGGCGGTATCGGCGCTGACGCCGAAATCCCCGGTGAGGATCTCCCGCACCTTGTCGGGACCGATCTTCTCCAGTTTGTCGATGGTGCGCATCACGTCGCCGGCGCGCTCGGACAGGCCCAGCAGGGCGAAGAGGCCGTTGAGGAGCTTGCGGTTGTTCACCCGGATCTTGAAGCGCTTCAGACCCAGGGCGGTGAAGGTCTTGTAGATGATGGCGGGGATCTCGGCCTCGTTGGAGATGTCCAGGGCGCCGTCGCCGATGACGTCGATGTCGGCCTGGTAGAACTCACGGAAGCGGCCCCGCTGGGCACGCTCGCCCCGGTAGACCTTGCCGATCTGGAAGCGGCGGAAGGGGAAGGTGAGCTGGCCGTAGTTGAGGGCCACGTATTTGGCCAGGGGCACGGTCAGGTCAAAGCGCAGGGACAGGTCGCTGTCCCCCTTGGTGAAGCGGTAGATCTGCTTTTCGGTCTCGCCGCCGCCCTTGGCCAGCAGCACCTCGCTGGCCTCGATGGCCGGGGTGTCCAGCGGGGTGAAGCCGTAGAGGGAGTAGGTCTTGCGCAGGATCTCCACCATCCGGTCAAACTGGACCTGCCGCGCGGGCAGCAGCTCCATAAAGCCGGACAGGGTACGAGGTTTCATCTGTGCCATAGTGATGCTCCTTTGTGTTCATAATAGAGGCTGCTGCCTGCCGTTGCCGCAAGTGCGGCGCCAAGCGTTTTGCGCAGCAAAACCTTGAAATAGGCCGAATTGATTTCGGCCTATTTGAGTTGGATCAGGGGTCCCCGGCGGGTCAGCGACCCGCTGGGGCCAGCAGCTCCATAAAGCCGGACAGGGTACGGGGTTTCATCTGTGCCATAGTGATGCTCCTTTGTTTGATGATAGAGGCTGCTGCCCGTCCCGACGCGGTTTTGGCCGGGCGCGCCGGGACAGAAGTAAGCCGAACGTGAAAAACGCTCCCATCCCGTATTCACGGGACGAGAGCGTCTGCTTCTCGTGGTGCCACCCATGGTTCGGCGGAGCATGCTCCGCCCTCTGTCCTTCTGTTGCGGGAAGGGGACCGCACCCGTCTCCGGGTCCGCTGCTGGCGCTGTCTTCTTCCGTCCCTTTCCGTGGAGTCCTTTCAGCCGGGGGACCCGTCTCTGTCCGGGGGAAACGGAATACTCATGCGCCGTCGTCACGGTTTCTGCCGTTTGATATTATCCCAAATGGGCACAAAAGTCAACGGGCAGGCGGAAGTTTTCCACCTGCCGGCGGCTTTTTGTGGAAAAACAGACCGCGTTACGCGGTAAAGGGCTTGGTTTTGGGATTGACGATATCTCTCCAGTCCGGATCGCCCCGCGCCCCACGCAATGCTGCGCATTGTGCGGGGACCCCGAGATTTTATTTGCGGCCGCCGGAAATGAATTCCGCCGGCCTCCGGCGGCACTTGCCGCCGCCCGGCTGCGCCGGGTCTGGAGCGGGGACACAGAACCCCGGCGTTACGCGGTAAAGGGCTTGGTTTTGGGATTGACGATATCTCTCCAGTCCAGATCTCCCCGCTCCAGGCCGTGGATCAGCATCTCGGCGGTGGCCACGTTGGTGGCGAAGGGGACGTTGTACTGGTCACAGAGACGGGTGATATAGCTCAGATCGGCATCCAGGTCATTGGACTGGGGATCGGAGAAGAACAGGACCATGTCGATCTCATTGTAGGCGATACGGGCGCCGATCTGCTGGCTGCCGCCGTGCTCATGGGAGAGGAAGAGGCTGATGGGCAGGCCGGTGGCCTCGGATACC
>JALEZN010000110.1 GCA_022772585.1 Clostridiales bacterium | reverse complement strand
CTGGCTCTTCAGATACTCACCCACACCGGTGACGGTGCCGCCGGTGCCTACGCCTGCCACGAAGATATCCACCTTGCCGTCGGTATCCCACCAGATCTCCGGGCCGGTGGTAGTCCGGTGGACGGCAGGGTTGGCGGGATTCACAAACTGTCCGGGGATAAAGCTGTTCGGGATCTCCTGCGCCAGCTCGTCGGCCTTGGCAATGGCGCCCTTCATGCCCTTGGCCCCCTCGGTAAGGACCAGCTCAGCGCCGTAGGCCTTCATGATCTGACGGCGCTCCACGCTCATGGTCTCGGGCATGACGATGATGATGCGGTAGCCCCGGGCGGCGGCCACGCTGGCCAGGCCGATGCCGGTATTGCCGGAGGTGGGCTCGATGATGACGGAACCGGGCTTCAGCAGGCCCTTTTCCTCCGCATCGTCGATCATGGCCTTGGCGATACGGTCCTTGACGGAGCCGGCGGGATTGAAATATTCCAGCTTGCCCAGGATCCTGGCCTCCAGGCCCTCCTCCTTCTCAATGTGGACCAGCTCCAGCAGAGGGGTCTTTCCGATCAGCTGGTCGGCGGATGTATAGATGTTGCTCATGATCAATTCCTCCTAAAATGTCGTTGTTGTGATCGCAGGGACTGTGGAACGATTTCAACAACGGCAACATCGGAACTGCGTCCTGTCTCTCTTCATATAATACCAACCTTTCAAGTAGGTTAATATGGATTATAAACCAACACACCTCCATTGTCAATAGGATACGGCAAAAATTTTCCGTTGATTCCCTATTAACCATGTTGTATAATAGGTTTATTAGATCCTGAATGATTGGATGGGGTGATAGGATTTGCTGATCTCAACAAAGGGCCGCTATGCGCTGCGGGTTATGATCGACCTGGCAGAGCATCAGACTGATGGGTTCATTCCCCTCAAGGTCATCGCGGAACGGCAGGATATCTCGGAAAAATATCTGGAGAGCATCATCAAGCTGCTGGTAAAGGCCAGGCTTTTGACCGGCCTTCGGGGCAAGGGCGGCGGGTACCGGCTGACCATGGCGCCCGAACAGTATACGGTGGGGGATATCCTGCGTCTGACGGAAGAGTCCCTTGCCCCGGTATCCTGTATTGAACGGGGCGCGGATTCCTGCCCCCGGGCCGCTGAGTGCCGCACCCTCTCCATGTGGCAGGGCCTGGCCGGCGTCATCAACGAGTATCTGGACAATATCACCATCGCTGATCTGATGCAGCCGGGCGCCGCAGGCGATTATTATGTGATATGACCATAAACGGTGGGACGGAGCAATGCTCCGTCCCACCGTTCTTTATTCTGCCGCCGCCTGTCCTGTTCCAAACAGATCATGGCTCATGGCAGCGCCTATTCTTCGATCCCCTGGATCTCCAGCCAGTCCACCGCCTCCTGCCCCCGGGCGGTCAGAGCCATGCTGCCCCTGAGAAGTCCCGGCTCATAGCCCTTATAGTCGAAATTGGACAGGGGCATATCATAATCCAGCCGGATCAGCCGCTTTTGGCTCAACGCGGCGATGACGGCGCCCAGCGCCCCGATGGAAGAAAGCCCTTCTTCCAGACAGACCGGCGTCTCGGAACCGGGCTGCCGCGCCACCGGGAGAAACGGGACCTGAGCGAAGCGGCGCAGCAGCTCGATCTCTCCCTGTGTCAGTTCCAGCGCCCCGCCGCACCCGCTGCAGATGCCGCAATTGCCGCCGCAGCACCCCTGCCCGCAGCCCGTCATGGTATCATTGTTCAACTGCTCACCTCCATTCAGCCATTCTCTGGCAGTACGTCACAGATCGTACCGCCGCCCACCACCACATCGCCGTCGTACAGCACCACGGCCTGCCCAACGGTCACGGCCCGCTGGGGCCGGTCGAATGTCAGGCGTACCCGGCCGTCCCCCTCCGGCGCGGCCACGGCCCACTGCTCCGCCTGGTGATACCGTGTCCTGGCCTTGACACGCACGGGGCCCTCCAGTGCCGGGATGGAGATCCAATTCATATCCTCCGCAAGCAGCACCCGGGTATACAGAGCCTCCTCCGGCCCCACGGTAATAGTATTGGCCGCCATATCCTTGCCGCAGACATATACCCGCTCGCCCATGGCCAGCCCCAGGCCCTTCCGCTGTCCCAGGGTATAGCCCACGGCGCCCCGGTGCCGGCCCACAGTCCGGCCCTCCCGGTCCAGGAAGTCGCCTGCCGGGTAGCGCTTTCCCGTATACCGCTCCATAAATCCCACATAGTCGCCGTCCAGAACGAAGCAGATATCCTGACTGTCCCGCTTGCGGGCATTGCACAGCCCCAGGCGCTCCGCAATCTCCCGCGTCTCCGCCTTAGTCCTGTCCCCCATGGGAAACCGGATGCGTGAGAGCTGTTCCTGCGTCAGCATATACAGGACGTAGCTCTGGTCCTTGCCGGCGTCCAGCGCCTTTTTCAGCAAATACCGCCCGGCGCCGGGGTCATATTCAATGCGGGCATAATGGCCCGTCACTACATAGTCCAGTCCCCTCTCGTCCGCGTACCGGAGCAGACGGTCGAACTTCATATAGCGGTTGCAGTCGATGCAAGGGTTGGGCGTGCCTCCCGCCTCATAAGTCCGGATGAATTTACCGATGATCTGTTCCCTGAAGTCCGCGGTGAAGTCCAGTACCTCGTATGGGATATCCAGCTGGAAGGCCACTTCACTGGCGTCATCGATATCACGCTGGGAGCAGCAGGTGTGGAACCGGCTCAGGCCGATATCCTCGTTCCGGTAGAGCCGCATGGTGATCCCTTCGCAGCGGCAGCCCTGCCGGAGCATGAGCCACGCCGCTACCGAGCTGTCCACGCCGCCGCTCATGGCGATCAGTGCGCTCTTCTCCCTATTCTCCCACATCTTCGATCAACACCTTCATTTTACCGCCGCAGACCATGCCCTCTTCCGCCGCCACATCGTTGCTCATATCCACCGTCACACAGCGCCGCTGTCCGGTGCCGATCAGACGGTAAGCATCTTTCAGCACGGCGTTTTCGCTGCACCCTCCGCCGATGGTGCCCACCGTCCGGAAGTTTTGGCCCACCGCCATCATGGCCCCCGGCTTTACCGGCGTGGACCCGCTGGCGGCATAGACAGTCAGCAGCGCCTTGGGGGTCGGGTCCCGGGCCAGGAACTCCAGCAGGGGCAGATCGATATCCTGGGTGGTGAGGGTCGTCTCCCTGGAGCGGCGGGGCGTATCCTTTCTGCGGCACTCTATCAGCTCCGCTGCGATGGACACGGCGATCTCCCGGACCGTCAGCGCATTGATGGCCACCCCGATGGGGGCATGGACCTGGTCCAGCGCGGCCCGGGAAAAGCCCTCCTCCTCCAGGAGCCGGAACAACCCGGCCACCCGTCGCCTGGATCCGATCATCCCCAGGTAGTAGGGAAACGTGCCGGACAACAGGATGCGCAGGCAGTCCGCGTCGTAGCGGTGCCCCCGGGTAATAACGGCCACATAATCCGTTTCACGGACCTTCAGCACCTCCAGGGCATGGGGGAAGGAGTCGCAGAGCACCTCCCTGGCCTCCGGAAAGCGGGTGCGGTTGGCGAAGGAGGGGCGGTCGTCCACCACCGTCACTGCAAATCCCAGGTCGGCGCCGTACCGGCACAGCGGCTGGGCGATATGGCCGCCGCCCAGCAGGATCAGGCGCTCCTCCGGGCAAAAGCGGCGAACATACGCGGTTCCCTCCGCTTCAAAGGTCAGGGAGGCCGGCGTTCCCGCCAGGGCCGCCTGATAGATGGCTTCAAACCGCTTGGACATGGCAGTTTTCTCCTTTCCGGCACGCAATTTCCTGTTCCGGCACGTCCGGGGCGTCCAGAACATCGGCGATAAACTGCGCAATATCGGTGATCAGCCCGGTGCGGACGCCCAGAAGGCCGTGCCCCGCGGGATAGGTCACAAACCGCCGCACCGCACGGCTCTCATGGCTCAGCAGCTGCTCCCAGAGGGGCGCGAACATCACCTCCGCCGGAGCGCAGTCGTCCATGGCTCCCGCCGCGCACAGCAGATTCTGATCCTTCAGCGTATCGAAGGCATTTTCATAACAGAACATCTCCATATGTGCCATGATGTCCTGAAACAGCGCGTCTATCCCTCCGCTGCGCAGAACTGCACCCTGTTCCAGGAGCCGGCGGAGCCGCTGGGGCTCACCGTCCCGGACATACCTAGTGGGATCAAAGGGCGTCATCAGAACGAGCCCCCGCAGCCAGGGCAGTTCACGGGCAGCGCTGAGCACCGTGTTGCCCCCCATGCTGTGACCAATGAAGAACACGGCGCCCGGATCGGTGCGATATTTCCCGCAAAACGCCTCGCTCCGGACATGATCGGCCACCGCCAGCGCATCCTCCACACAGCTGGAGATCCGATACTCGCCCTGGCTGCCCCACGCGCCCCGGTGATGGGGGGGCAGCACCACGCAGCCTGCACGGCACAGGGCATGGGCAATATCGTCATTCCGGGCCGAGCCGGGAAAGCCGTGGAACAGGACCACACAGGGCCGGGGGCCGCAAACCCCTCCGTCCGGCCACATCACCTGGCCATACAGATGACAGCCCCCGCTGATAATATCCAGAAGATCGTAATCCGCCGCTTCCATGCCGGCAGGACAGGGCCTGTCCCGAAACAGATACTGAAGCTGGAGCTGTGACATCGGACCGCCTCCATCACTTTAATCTATCTTCCTACTATGTTAATATGTTTATTAGTATAGCAACACACCGCTCTTGCGTCAATGGGTAATCTATCCGAAAATACGCCCCGCTTTAGCCTCTCTGCCCGGCAGACCGCCCGACGATCTCCCCACTACACAAAAAAGAGCCCATGGCACACTGCCATGGGCTCTTTTCGGGTCATGGGATAGGACAGACAGGGCTGAATTACTTCAGCTCCACCTTGCCGCCGGCCTCCTCGATCTTCTTCTTCAGCTCCTCGGCCTCGTCCTTGCTGATGGCCTCCTTCAGGGTCTTGGGAGCGCCCTCGACCATAGCCTTGGCGTCAGCCAGGCCCAGGCCGGTGATCTCGCGGACGACCTTGATGACCTTGATCTTGGCGGCGGCGTCGAAGCCGGCCAGGACCACGTCAAACTCGGTCTTCTCCTCAGCAGCGGGAGCAGCAGCGCCGCCAGCGGCGGGAGCGGCCATAGCGGCGGCGGAAACGCCGAACTCGTCCTCCAGAGCGTGCACCAGCTCGGACAGCTCCAGAACAGTCAGGCCCTTAACCTCTTCAATCAAAGCAGTGATCTTCTCGCTAGCCATGATAAGATACCTCCTAAATCATGATAAAATATAGTAGTGTTTGGATTCCCTTCCGGGATATCATTCATGCGCCGATCGGCGCTGGGATACGCTGATTACTCCGCAGCGGGAGCTTCCTCGGCGGCGGGGGCCTCGACGAAGCCGCCCTTCTCCTCGGCGATGGCCTTCAGGACGATGGCCAGGCTGGTGATGGGGGCCAGCATGGTACCCAGGACCTGGGCCTGCAGCACTTCCTTGGAAGGCAGCTCAGCCAGGGCATTGATCTCGTCCATGGACAGGACCTTGCCGTCCATGAAGCCGGCCTTGATGGTGAACTTCTCGCCGTTGAACTGCTTGGCAAACTTGGCAATGACACGCATGGGAGCGATGGGATCACCATGGCTCAGGGCCATAGAAGTGGTGCCGTTGAGAACGGAATCCATCTCCTCCAGACCCACGTTGTTGATGGCGAAGCGCACCAGGGTGTTCTTCACGACAGCGTAGTCCAGCTCGTTCTTGCGGCACTCGGCGCGCAGGGCGGTATCCTGGGCAACGGTGATACCCTTATAATCCACCAGAACACCGCTGGCAGCGGTCTTCAGCTTCTCAGTCAGCTCGGCAACGATGGCCTGCTTCTCACTCAGAACCTTAGCGTTAGGCATGTGGGATTCACCTCCATTGAAATAAAAAATGCTATTTCCATGCTCAAAGCACGAAAACAGCACAAGAAAGCAAATTCTGTTACTGCATTCTCGGTAGGGCTTACGGATGCCTACTGTCTTTGAACACGAGAAATATTATATCAGCCCGGACAGGCCATGTCAAGCATGACCTGCCCGGAATTGATATTTTTTGTCGCGCCCGCGGGGGATGGCTTCCCTTCGTCTCAGGCTCGAAACAGGCCCGCTCACGCGGTCCCTCAGTTTCTCCCCTTCGCTCCGGTCCATCCGCCCTGCTCACGACGGCTCGGCGCTTCTGATCAGATCAGCTTGGCGGCGTTGATCTTCACGCCAGGGCCCATGGTGGTGGCGGTCACGCAGCTGCGGACATACTGGCCCTTGGCAGCGGCGGGCTTGGCCTTGATGATGGCACCCATGAGGGCGTTGAAGTTCTCGGTCAGCTTCTCGGCGCCGAAGGACACCTTGCCGATGGGGCAGTGGATGATGTTGGTCTTGTCCAGACGATACTCCACCTTACCGGCCTTGATCTCCTTGACGGCCTGCGCCACGTTGGGAGTGACGGTGCCGGCCTTGGGGGAGGGCATCAGGCCCTTGGGGCCCAGGACCTTACCGAGGCGGCCCACAACGCCCATCATGTCGGGGCTGGCCACGACCACATCATAGTCGAACCAGTTCTCCTGCTGGATCTTCTGCACCAGATCCATCTCGCCGACGAAATCAGCGCCGGCCTCCTTGGCGGCCTCAGCCTTGTCGCCCTTGGCAAAGACCAGCACGCGCTGGGTCTTGCCGGTGCCGTGGGGCAGGACGATGGCGCCGCGGACCTGCTGGTCGGCGTGACGGGAGTCAACGCCCAGCTTCACGTGCAGCTCGACGGTCTCGTCAAACTTGGCGGTGGCGGTCTTCACCACCAGATCCATGGCCTCGGGAGCGTCATAGAGAGTGCCCTTCTCGATCTTCTTGGCGCTCTCGGTATATTTCTTACCTCTAAACATTCCTTATACCCTCCTTCGCCTTAGTCGCCCACCACGATGCCCATGGAGCGGGCAGTGCCGGCGATCATGCTCATGGCGGACTCGATGCTGGACGCGTTCAGGTCGGGCATCTTGGTCTCCGCGATCTTGCGGACGTCCTCTTTGCTGATGGTGGCGACCTTGGTCTTGTTGGGCACGCCGGAACCAGACTCGATGTTGCAGGCCTTCTTGATGAGGACGGCGGCGGGAGGGGTCTTGGTGATGAAGGAGAAGGAGCGGTCGGCGTACACGGTAATGACCACGGGGATGATCATGCCCACGTCATTCTTGGTGCGCTCGTTGAACTCCTTGGTGAAGGCGGCGATATTCACGCCATGCTGGCCGAGGGCGGGGCCCACAGGGGGAGCGGGAGTCGCCTTGCCGGCAGGGATCTGCAGTTTGACGTAACCAGTAACTTTCTGTGCCATTTGAAACAGCACCTCCTACGAAAAATGTGGTTGAGACGGAATTTGTTCAATTCCTCCCACGTGCGGGGAACGGGCTTCTCGCCCGGATCAGTCGACCGGCTCTACCTGATCGAGCTCCAGCTCGACGGGAGTCTCACGGCCGAACAGTTCAACGACCACGCGCACCTTGCCGTGCTCCAGGTCGATCTCATCGACCGTGCCCAGGAAGGACTCCAGCGCGCCCTCGTTGATCTTGACGCGGGCGCCCACCTGATAGCCGACCACGATCTCTTTCTTCTCCATGCCCATGGAGATCACTTCCTCGTCAGTAAGAGGAATGGGCTCGGTGCCGGAGCCAACAAACCCCGTCACACCGCGGACATTGCGGACCAGATGCCAGGTGTCGTCCGTTTTGACCATTTTTACCATCACATAGCCGGGGTAAGCCTTGCGGTCCACCGTTTTGGGGCCATTGGGGGTGGGCTCGGTGACCGTTTCCATGGGGATATTCACCTCATGGATCAGGTCGCGCATACCGCGGTTGTCCACCGCCTTCTCGATGGCGGCGGCCACGGCGTTCTCATAGCCGGAATAGGTATGCACAACATACCATTTCGCGTTCTCTGCCATGGTCTGACGCCCCTTAACCCTTGAACAGGCTCAGCAGCGCATTGATCACGGCGTCGGCCAGGGTATCGAAGAGCCAGATGCAGATGCCCACGACGATACAGCAGACAATGACGACGACGGTGTTGTTGATCGTCTGCTTCTTGGTGGGCCACTGGACCTTCTTCAGCTCGGCCCTCATCTCCCGGATCCACTTGCCGGCGCGCGCGAAGAAGCCGGGCTTGGACTTCTTGTCCTTTTTGGCCTTATCCGCCTTATCGGTTTTGACCGCCTTCTCGGCGCTCTGCTCGATCTTCTCGTTTTCAGGCATTCGGTACACCCTTCTTTCTTGTCAGGCTCACGCCTTCATTACTTGGTCTCGTTGTGGACCGTGTGCTTCCTGCAGAAGGGACAATACTTGTTCAGCTCCAGACGGTCGGGAGTATTCTTCTTGTTCTTGTTGGTGTTATAGTTCCTCTGCTTGCACTCGGAGCAACGGAGGGTGATCTTCACCCGGGAACCAGCCTTTGCCATGTGTTCGGCACCTCCTTCAATAGTTGGCCATGTTTCGGACACAAAAAAATGCCGGACACGGCCTGAGCCGAATCCAGCAACGCGGGCGCAGAACGCCCCTATCGTCACGGTGCGGATCCGGCATGTCTGCCTCCCTATGTCCTCGCGGTGAGGGGAGGGTTTCATGCCCGTCACACCGTAAAAACGCGCACAAAAAAAGAGCCCTCTTCATAGGTGCTCTCAGTTTAACATTTCCAGTCTAAAATGTCAAGTACTTTTTGATTTCTTTTCCGGTATATTGACTTTCTCTCCGCCGCACTGGATAATAGCAAAGAAAAAGGAGGATGGACATGCGCATCATGGCAATCGACTACGGCGACGCCCGCACCGGCATCGCCATCTCTGACACCACCGGCCTGCTGGCCGGCTTCACCACCGTCATCCACAGCCGGAAGAGCGACGCCGTGGCCCAGGAGATCCGGGATCTCATCACCGCCCACGGTGTGGACGAGCTGGTGATGGGCTTTCCCCGGAACATGGACGGCACCGAGGGCCCCAGGGCCCAGCTCTACCGGGAATTTGCCCGGCAGCTGGAGGAGGTCACCGGTCTCTCCCCCACCCTGTGGGACGAGCGCCGCACCACGGTGGAAGCCCACAGCATCCTGCACGCCGGCGGCAAAAAAATGAAAGCACACAAAAAGAATGTAGACGCTGTGGCCGCCTCCCTCATTCTGGACGGCTATCTTACCCGCCGCCGGATGGGCGGTCAGCAGCCCCCGTCTCCACCATCCATCTGAACGATCAGGAGGTATTCGCTTATGAGCAAAGCTGCCATCACACTCAATGTCATCTACACCGTGGAGCCCGGCCGGCGGGAGGACTTTCTCCGCGCCCTGGCGGAAAACGGCGTCCTGAGCCGGGTACGCCAGGAGGCGGGTTGCCTCCAGTACGAGCTCTTCTCCGCCGTGGAGGCCCCGGATCGTCTGGTCCTGCTGGAGCAGTGGGACAGCCAGGCCCATATGGACGCCCATCTGGCCGGCCCCCACTTCAAGACCATGCAGACCATTGAGAGCGCCCATGTGACCGGGGTGGACGTGCGGAAATTCCCGGACTAGCGCTCCCCCTTCCGGAAAAGCTCCCGCAGGCCGATGCAGATCAGGAACACACCAAAGCACCGGCGCAGCAGCGCCACATCCACGGCAGTGGCCGCCCAGGCGGCCGCCGCCGTCCCCGCCAGCCCGGCCGCAATGGCCGGGAGGGCGGTTTTTTTGTCGATATAGCCGTTTTTGAAGTGGGCGGGCAGGGCCATGGCAGCGGCTGGCAGAAAGTACAGGAGGTTCACCCCCTGGGCCAGGTCCTGTGGCACTCCCGCAAAGGCCGTCATCCAGATGAGCAGCAGGGTCCCCCCACCCACGCCGAAGCCGGACAGGATCCCCGTCACAGCACCGGCCAGCACCGCGGTAAGCCACTCCATCAGAACAGCAGCGACTTCACGCCGCCGTAGAGGATGAACAGCGCAAAGGCCCGCCGCAGCCACACCATGTTGACGCCCTTGAACAGCTTTCCGCCCAGCCAGCCCCCCGCCAGCCCGCCGATCAGATAGGGCAGAGCCAGCATCAGATCAAGCCCGCCCCGGAACCAGTAGATCACCGACGAGAGGACGCACAGGGGCAATATCACCGCCACCGAGGTGGCAAAGGCACGCCGCTGGTCCAGAGCACATCTTCCGGTCAAAAGCGGCACCAGGATCATCCCGCCGCCCCCGCCGAAAAAACCGTTGGCCAGCCCGGCGGCAGCCCCCGCTGCGGCGGGAGCCATCCATTCCCGTTTTCCCGTTCCCTTGGTCACAGAACATCCCTCCATCGGCTTTAGTCTGCCAGCGGAGGGATGATTTTATTCCAGACCTGCTAAGTTCTGTCAAGAGAGAAATTCAAAATTTTGAGGGAGTGAAACAGGACACACTGACCTAAGCCGCTTCGCATCTCAGAAATGAAATGGCGGCCAACCAATGTTATGTAGCAAGGTTAGACCTGCG
>JALEZN010000100.1 GCA_022772585.1 Clostridiales bacterium | reverse complement strand
ATGCCGGCGATGCGGTAGAAGGTGCCGTGGATGCCCCGCAGCTTGTCGATGGCGGCCCGGAAGGCGGCCCAGAGGATCTTGGGCAGGCCGCAGACGTTGATGGCGAACTGCATCTTGATGGGCAGGCCCATGCCGGGGCCGGCGGAGGTCTGGTGGACAAAGCGGGAGAGCAGCCTGGCCCAGAAGCCGGGCTTGAGCTCCTCCTCGGTGACCACCCGCTTCTGGCAGATGGCGATGACCTTCTCGCTCATGGAGAGAATGTCGCCCTCCTGATACCAGGGCTTGACGTACTTCTCCATCAGGTCGATGTAGCTCTCGCCCACCTGGACGAAATGGGTGGTGATGGCGTGGCGGGCCCAGGTCTTGCCCATGGCCTCTATGGTGACGCTTTTTCCTTCGTTGGCGTGGAATTCCATGGAGCTTCCTCTTTTCAACATCAAATTCACTTCATTATAACCACTCTGCCTGGAAAAGGCAACGGGTGGGGCAAAAAATCTGGCCCCGGAGCCGGGGGACGCACAAAAAACGGGAGGACCGGTCCGGTCCTCCCGTTCTGTCAGGTCTTACTTCTGGGGCAGGAACTTCTTGTACTTCTCGATGTAGGGGGAGAAGTCATACCGCTTGGCCCGGGGGGCGTAGTCGGTGTGGAGCAGCTCATGGGACTTGTGGCTCAGCGGCTCGCCGAAGAACTCCTGATAGATGGTCTTGATGTCGGGGTTCTCGTGGCTCTTGCGCAGGGGCAGGTTCTTGTCCAGCTCGTACAGGGCCTTGATGCGGGCCTGGCGCTTGGCGTTGTTGGTGCCGATGGGCTGACCGCCGCCGCCGATGCAGCCGCCGGGGCAGGCCATGATCTCGATGAAGAGATAGTCGGCCTCGCCGCTCTGGACGCGGCGGATGATCTCCTCGGCATTCTTCAGGCCGTTGACCACCGCCACCTTGATGGGCGTGCCGTCCAGGTCCACGGTGGCCTCCCTGATGCCGTTGACCTCGCCGCGGACCGCCTCAAACTCCAGACGGGGCAGCTCCTTGCCGGTGTAGAGCTCGTAAGCGGTGCGGAGGGCGGCCTCCATCACGCCGCCGGTGTTGCCGAAGATGGCGCCGGCGCCGGAGCCGGTGCCCAGGGGAGCGTCGAACTCGCTCTCGGGCAGGTTGGCCAGGTTCAGGCCCTCGTAGCGGATGAGCTTGGCCAGCTCGCGGGTGGTAAGGACCACGTCCACGTCCTGGTAGCCGTCGCGGCCCAGCTCGGGACGGGTGGCCTCAAACTTCTTGGCGGTACAGGGCATGATCGAGACCGAGACGATGTCCTTGGGATCCCAGCCCATGCGCTGGGCGTAGTACGTCTTGAGCACGGCGCCGAACATACCCTGGGGGCTCTTGGCGGTGGACAGGTTGCCGATGAGCTCGGGGTGATGCTTCTCCATAAAGTTGACCCAGCCGGGGGAGCAGGAGGTGATCATGGGCAGGCGACCGCCCTTCTGGATGCGCTGGAGCAGCTCGGAGCCCTCCTCCATGATGGTGAGGTCGGCGGAGAAGTTGGTGTCGAACACCTTCTCAAAACCCATCATCTTCAGGGCAGTGACCATCTTGCCGGTGACCAGGGCGCCGGGCTCCATGCCGAAGTCGTCGCCCAGGGCCACGCGGACGGAGGGCGCGATCTGGACCACCACGTGCTTGTCGGAGTCGTGGAGGGCATGGCGGACGTGGCTGGTGTGATCCACCTCGGTAAGGGCGCCCACGGGGCAGACCAGAGTGCACTGGCCGCAGAGGACGCAGTCAGTCTCATTCATGGGCAGATCGAAGGCGGTGGTCACCTTGCAGTCGGCGCTGCGGCCGGTGAAGGACAGGGCGCCGATGCCCTGCACCTCGGTACAGACCTTGACGCAGCGGCCGCACTTGACGCACTTGGAGGGGTCGCGGACGATGGAGGGGTTATCCAGACGGGGCTTATCCTTGCTGGACACGTCGGGCAGGTCGGGCTTGAGACGGTTGAAGCGGCGGCACAGGTTCTGCAGGTCGCAGTTATGGTTGCGGGCGCAGGCCAGACAGTTCTGGTTGTGGTCGGCCAGGATCAGGTCCAGAACGCCCACCTGAGCGTCATAGACCCGCTTGGAGTCGGTGATGACCTCCATACCCTCCCACACCACGGTGGAACAGGCGGCCAGCAGCTTGCGCTGGCCGGTGACCTCCACCATGCACATGCGGCAGTGGGCCTTGATAGACTGGTCGGGATGGTAGCACAGATGAGGGATATCGATGCCGATGCTCTGGGCGGCCTCGATGATGCGGGTGCCGGCGGGCACCTCCACGGGCATATGATTGATCGTCAGATGGACCATATTCTTCTCGCTCATCTGACAGCCACCTCCTTCTTAATGGCAAAGACTTCGGGGAAGCGCTTCATGGCGGAGAGCAGGGCGGACTGCGCGGTCTCGCCCAGGCCGCACATGCTGGCCGTGGACATGATCCGGGCATACTTGGACATGATGGCCACGTCCTCCTCAGTGTGGGAACCCTCTGCGATCTTGTCCAGGATCATGGCGATGTGGCGGTTGCCCTCGCGGCAGGGGGTGCACTGGCCGCAGCTCTCGTGGGAGAAGAACTGCTGCGTCATGCGCAGGAAGCCGATGACGCTGGTGCGCTCGTCCACCACCAGCACCGCGCCGGAGCCGATGGCAGTCAGGTCGGCGGCCTTCATATCCTTGTAAGTATAGGGGGTGTCCAGCTGCGCGGGGGAGGCCAGACGGCCGGAAGCGCCGCCCAGCTGCACCAGCTGGAGCTGATGGCCGTCCTCGATGCCGCCGGCCAGGTCATAGATGATCTCGCGCAGGGTAATGCCGAAGGGAACCTCGAACACGCCGGGGTTCTTCACGTTGCCGCAGACCGAGATCATCTTGGTGCCGGGGCACTCGGGCGTACCCTGTTTCTTGTAAAAGCCGTCCTTGTCCAGCAGCAGGGGGGGCACCAGGGAGAGAGACTCCACGTTGTTCACGCAGGTGGGCAGATGGAACGCGCCGCACTGCTTGATGAAGGGGGGCTTCATGCGGGGACGGCCCGAGTGGCCCTCCAGAGACTCACACAGGGCGCTGCCCTCGCCGCAGACATAGGCGCCGGCGCCGGAGTAGAGGTGGATGCGGTAGTTGAAGCCCTCCACGCCCAGGATGTTGTCTCCCAGGTAGCCGGCCTTCTCGCACTGCTCGATGGCGGAGAGGAGCTGGGGACGCAGGTGGGAATACTCCTCGCGCATATAGATGTAGCCGTTGTCGGCGCCCACGGACCAGCCGGCGATGATCATGCCCTCCAGCAGCTGGAAGGGGTCCTTGGTCAGGAGCTCACGGTCCTTGAAGGTGCCGGGCTCGCCCTCGTCGGCGTTGCAGACCACGCACTTGTGGGGAGCCTTGACGGCGCGGGCCTGAGACCACTTGCGGCCCATGTCGTAAGCGGCGCCGCCGCGGCCCTGTACCCCGTTTTCGGCCAGAACGGCGGCGATGGCGTCGCCGTCCATGTCCAGAGCCTTGCGCAGGGCGGTAAAGCCGCCGATATACTCGTAGGAAGCCAGGCTGGCCGGATTGTACTTGTCAAAATTGCGGGTGATGAACGAGACAGTCTTGCTCATGATCCCTTACCTCCTTAGTCCAACTGCTGGAGCATAGCGACGATACGCTCCTCGCTGTCCAGATGGCCGTACACCACGCCGTTGACGCGCACGGCGGGAGAGACGTCGCAGGCGCCGAAGCAGGGGACCTTCTCGATGGAGAAGCGGCCGTCGTAGGTGACCTCGCCCACGTCCAGGTTCAGAAGGCGCTTGAGAGTCTCGCACAGGGCGTCGCTGTCCTTCACGCGGCAGGGGGCGCTGTCGCAGACCTGCAGGGTGTACTTGGCGCGGGGTTTGTCGTGAAGGGCGGAATAGAAGGAGATGACATCGTAGACCTGGGTGGGGCGGATCCCCAGGCGCTCGGCCAGATAATAGGCGGCGGGCTCGGGAATGTAGTGGCGCTCCACCGCGGCCTCCAGATCCAGCAGGATACCGACCAGCTGGGTGGCGTCTCCATCGTGCTTCTCCACGATGGAGTCCACCAGGGATACCATCTCAGGGGTGAGCTCGTCTAACTTTTGGGCAAAGGGCTTCATGGATGGGCCTCCTTTTTCATACTCGCATCAGCAGCTGTACGAGTGAGTTTACAAAAACGGAAAATGGGACGGGAGAAATACGGACCAGACAAAAAGAATGTAAAAAAAGTCTTATACATAAATTCTATACTGAACGTTTTAAATTTACAAGTATAAAATTTCGACACTCGGATAATATGTAAGGACACACAAAAAAATGACCGTAAATATAGAAAAAATGCACACGTTGAAACGGATAGAAAGGTGAGGACCGGGGCAGACTGGAGGGGCGTACCAATGGAAAGGGGAGGAAGGACCGTTGAAAAAGAAACGTGACGCATGCGCCGGGATACCGCCCCACCCCAGAAAAGAGCCGCGGCTGGACCTGCCGCTGACACCGGAGGGAGTGCAGGAGGCATTCCGGGACTGCGCGGATTTTTCCACCCGGACCGTGGAGCGGGGCGGTGAGCAGGGGAAGCCGCTGACCCTGTGCTACCTGGCGGGCATGGTGAAGCTGGAGCGGATCAGCGATTATATCCTGCGGCCTCTGGCCCAGGACCGGGATCTCTCGGCGGCGGACGGGGCGGACGCCTGGCGGCAGATGGCGGACGGCGCCCTCTACAATTTAAAGGTAGAAAAACGTACTGACATGGACCAGGCCGCCATGGACCTGATCGACGGATGGTGTCTGCTGTTTGAGCCGGGACAGCCCGGGGCCCTCTCCCTCTTCGCGGCCACCGAGGACAAGCGCTCGGTGGGGCCACCGGAGAACGAGACCGTCCTCAAGGGTGCGCAGGACGCCTTTGTGGAAAGCCTGCGTACCAATACCAGCCTGGTGCGCCGCCATCTGAAGGCGCCGGAATTGAAGATCAAAGAGCAGACCGTGGGGCGGCAGAGCCTGACCAGCGTGGACATCCTCTATCTGGACGGCATTGCCGATCCGGAGACAGTGGCGGAGGTGGAGCGCCGTCTGGAACGGATCGACATCGACGGCGTGCTTTCCGCCGGGAGCCTGGAGGAATATCTGGTGGACGACATCTGGACCGCCTTTCCCCTGATCCAGTACACCGAGCGGCCAGACCGCTTCTGCGGAGGGCTGATGGAGGGGCGGGTGGGCGTCCTGGCGGACGGCCTTCCCCTGGGCTATCTGGCCCCCGGAGCGGTGAGCAGCTTTCTGCGGGCGGGGCAGGACAAGGCGTCCAACTGGATGACGGCCACCGCCGTCACCGTGCTGCGCTATCTCTGCGTGTTCGTGACCCTGCTGACCCCGGCACTCTATATTGCCATGGCCACCTTCCACCAGGAGATGATCCCCACCCGACTGGCCCTGTCCATGATCGCCGCCAAGCGGGACGTGCCCTTTCAGACGGTGTTCGAGGTGCTCATCATGCTGGTGGCCTTTGAGATCTTACAGGAGGCCGGACTGCGCCTTCCCCAGTCCATCGGGCAGACCGTGTCCATCATCGGCGGGCTGGTGGTGGGCCAGGCGGCGGTGGAAGCCAAGATCGTATCTCCCGCCGTCCTCATCGCGGTGGCCATCGCGGGCATCGCGGGCTACACCATGCCCAGTCAGGAGACGGCGGGGGCCCTGCGGCTGTGGCGGTTCCTGCTGGCGGTGCTGGCCAGTCTGGCGGGGCTCATCGGCGTGGTGGGGGGCGCGGCCCTGCTGGTATTCCATCTGGCGGGGATCGAAAGCTTCGGCGTGCCCTACCTGGCCCCCTTCGCCGGTGCGGGGGGCGGAAACGCCATCCGGCGGGCGGTGACCCGGCCGCCTCTGGCCCGGATGAAGCTGAGGGATCCGGTGCTCAAAACGCCCAACAGGAGAAAACAGGGATGAAAAAGTGCTGGAAACTGGTCCCTGTATGTATCCTCCTGGCCGGGTTGGCCGGGTGCCGCGGCGAGCTGGGAGCGCTGCCCTATGCCCGGGAGCTGGAGGACATGGCCCTGATGCGGACCATGGGGGTGGACGCCGGGGCGGCGGGCGGCGTGACCGTGACGGTGTCCACCGGCTCGGAGGACCGGGGCGGGAGCGAGAGCGGCTCCAGCCCCACCATTCTTCAAAAGGGTTCCGAAACCATCAGCGGGGCCTGTCTGGCCATGCAGGGGGAGGGCGCGGCCTATATTTTTTACGGCCATGTGGGTCAGCTCCTGCTGGGGGAGGAGCTGGCCCGGACGGGGATCGCAGAGGCACTGGACTATGTGTTTCGGGACGTGGAGATGCGGCTGGACACAGAGCTCTATCTGGTAAGGGAGGCCACTGCGGAAGCGGCCATCCGCGCCGCGGCGGAGACCAGTTCGGCCGCCGACCGGCTGGAGGCCATGGAGGCCGACGCGGGGCTGCTGTCCGACTCCATGGCCCGGACGGTAAAAGAGGTGATGGGAGAGCTGGAGGAGAACGGCTGCTCCTTCGCCCCTGCCCTGGCGGTGTCGGAGGAGGACGGCGGCCTGGCCGCCGCGGGATACGGCTTGATCCGGGGAGACCGGGTGGCGGGCTGGGCGGCAGGAGAGGCTGCACGGGGCGTCAATCTCCTGGAGGGCCGGGTGGACGCCGACATTCTGGAGCTGCAGGTCCCCGGCGGGGGCAGAGCGGCGGTGCGCATCGTGGGAGCCGGGACCCGGGTGGAGCCGGTCTTTGACGGGGACCGGCTCACCGGACTGCGGGTGTGCTGCGAGACCGACGCCAATCTGGCGGAGGGGAGCCCCTCCGTTGACCTGAACGACGCCGCCCTCCGGGCGTGGATGGAGGACGCTCTGGCCCGGCGGACGGAGGAACGCCTCCGGGCGGCTCTGGAGCTCTGCCGGCAGCTGGACGGGGACTTCTTTCAGCTCCGGAACCGGGCGGGACAGAGCGCGCCCTGGCGCTGGCGGGAGCTCCGGGAGCAGTGGGACCTGGCGTCGCTGGACATTGATGTGAAAGCGGAGGGACACATCCTCCGGGGGTACGATGTGCGGGGCTGAGGCTCCGGTCAGATCTGGGGAGGGATGGCGCCATGCCAAAGGATAAAATTTCGGTGCGGCAGCTGGGCGCACTGCTGTTTTCGGCGTTGCTGTCGCCCATGATCCAGCTCCTCCCCCGGGAGACCGCGGCGGCAGCCGGGAAGGCCGGGTGGCTGACAGCCCTGCCTGCACTCCCGGCCGCCCTGGCGCTGGCGTGGGCCCTGTGGACCGTCATGACCTGCGTGCCGGAGGAAGGAGGAATGGCCTGCGGGCTGGAATACGCCTTCGGCCGGTGGGCAGGGCGGCTGATAACCGTGCTTTACCTTCTGTGGGGACTGCTCCTCCTGGGATGGAACATCCGCTGGTGCGCCTTCCGCTTCCTCTCCACCAGCTACCGGAACGGCCCGCTGCTCCTCTTTATCGCCATCCTGCTGGGGATCACCCTCTGGGTGGGGCGGAAAAAGCCGGTGGTCCTGGGCAGAGCGGGAGAGATCTTTGCTCTGGCCCTGGGGGCCGCCCTTGGCTTTTCGCTGCTGTTCGGCGCTTTCCAGATGAAGCGGGCCAATCTGGGTCCCATCTGGACGGAAGAATGGGCCGCTGTGCCGGGCGGGGTCTGGCCGGTGCTGGGCCTGATGGGATATGCCGTGTTCGGCGCTTTTCTGCCCAATGACACGTCATCCTTAAAGAAAGAAAAAAGGCGGCCGCTGCGGTGGGCGGGGTGGTTCTGTGGCCTGCTGGGCCTGTTCCAGCTGATCTGTATCGGGAATTTTGGGCCCGGACTGATCCGGCGGATGGAGATCCCCTTTTATATGATGGTGAAAGGGATCGGTGTACAGGGGGCTTTTCAGCGGGTGGAGTCCCTGGTCATGGCGCTGTGGGTGCTCAGCGATCTGGCTCTGCTGGGCATGCTGTTCTTTGCCTGCCGCCAAATAACGGAGGGATGGATGGGCAGCCGGGCAAAAGGCTGGCTGCCCTGGGGCATCGCTCTGGCCGCCGGGGGACTGGCGGTGGGCATGCTGCCGGACTCCTATGAACTGTCCCATGTGATGGAGCGGGCGGCGGTGGCGGGAAACATCGTCCTGGGGATGGCTTTGCCGGTGGCGGCAGCGCTGGTGATCCGCCTGCGGAATGCCGGGAAGACGGAAAAAGAAGGGAGTAGGACGGCCGGTACCGAGCCCCCAAGAAAGAGGAAAAAAGAACTGTAAAAAGAACGGGAGAAAAGCGTAAAAAACAGTTGACAAAGGGGGAGGGTACTGCTATACTAAGCAAGCGCCTCACGAGGGGGCACCTGGAGTTGGGACACAGCGGCGGAAAGCAGGAGCGGTTCTGAAAAAAGGTGTTGACAAGCGAGGACAGATGTGCTAAACTAAATGAGTTCGCACGGAAGCGGCAGTTGGATGAGAGAACTTCACAAAAGCGGTTCTGAGGGCTGAAAAGCCCCGGAAAAGCCTGAAAAAAGTTCTTGACAAACGAAACTGAGTGTGATAGAATAGTCGAGCACTTGACCGAGAGGTCGAAGCGTGTACCTTGTAAATTAAACAACGTGAAAGAAACACGAAGCACCAGAAGGACAAGTTGTCCTTCGCAAGCGCAAGTTTGTGAAGGGGCAGCTGATTAATTTCTTTGAAGCTATGAA
>JALEZN010000076.1 GCA_022772585.1 Clostridiales bacterium | reverse complement strand
GATCCCGCCGTGTTCGCCCAGGAGCTCTCCGCCCTGACCCTGGATCCCACCGGCATGGCTGCCGCCCAGTTCCACCAGGGCGTGGTGCTCTCCCTCCGCGCCATGCTGGAGGGGCTGCGGCCCCAGCTCCCCCAGGAGCAGCAGGCCGCTGTGGATCAGCTGCTCTCCGGCCTGCCCGCCGATGCCGATACCTTTGCCTACCTGCTCTCCCAGGACGAGGCCCGTATGGGCATGGCCCGAAGCATCTGCGGCTCCATGGCCCTCATCGGGCAGGTGCTGCCCGCTCTGGAGCAGCAGCTCCAGGCCGGAGAGGCCAGTCTGGCCTCCGGCGCCGAGCAGCTCCGCTGGGGCTGGAGCGAGTATCAGGACGGCATGGACCAGTACCGGGAAGCCAAGAAGGAGTTTGACCAGGGCGCGGAGGAGGCCATTTCCTCCGGCCAGACGCTCTCCGACGCCAAGGCCGAGCTGGACGAGGGCTGGGGCAAGCTCCACAGCGGCCGGAAGGAGCTGGACGACGGCTGGAGCGAGCTTCAGGACGCCAAACGGGAGCTGGAGGACGGCGAGGCCGAGCTGAACGACGCCAGGATCAAGCTGGATGACGGCTGGCGGGAACTGGCCGACGCCCGCGCCAAGCTGGACGACGGCTGGCAGGAGTACCGGAACGGACTGGCCGAGCTCTCCGACGCCAGAGAAAAGCTGCCCGGGGAGATCGCCCGGGCGGAAGCGGAGCTCGCTGACGCCCTCCGGGAGCTGGAGGACGGCGAGGCCGAGTACGCCGACGGTCTGGCCGAGTATGAGGACGGCAGGGCCGAGGCGGAGGAGGAGCTCTCCGACGCCCGGCGCAAGCTCAACGACGCCCGGCGGGACATCGCCGGGATCGAGAACTGCCGGTGGTACATCCTGGGCCGCAACACCAATATGGGCTATGTGTCCTTCCAGCAGGACGCCGAGCGCATGGGCAACCTGGCCTCTGTGTTCCCCCTGATCTTCTTCCTGGTGGCCGCTCTGGTCTGCCTGACCACCATGACCCGCATGGTGGAGGAGCAGCGGGTTCAGATCGGCTCCATCAAGGCCCTGGGCTACAGCAAGTGGGCCATCTCCCTGAAATACGTGGGTTACGGCTTCTTTTCCAGCCTGCTGGGCGGCGTGGCCGGTCTGGCCTTCGGCTGCACGCTGATCCCCTTTATCATCTTCAACGCCTGGAAGATCCTCTACACGGTAGGAGATCTGATCATCCCCCCCTCCCCCGGCATCTGCCTGCTGGCCCTGGGGGCGGCAGTCCTCTGCGTTACCGGCGCCGCGGTGGGGGCCACCTTCTCCACTCTCACCGCAGTGCCCGCCACCCTGATGCGGCCCAAGGCCCCGCCCGCCGGCAAGCGGGTACTGCTGGAGCGCATCGGTCCCCTGTGGCGGCGGCTCTCCTTTACCTATAAAGTGACCATACGCAACCTCTTCCGCTATCAGAAGCGGTTCTGGATGACGGTGGCCGGCATCGGCGGCTGTACCGCGCTGATCGTCACCGCCTTCGGCCTGCGCAATTCCATCTACGACATCATGGATAAACAGTTCGACGAGATCTCCATCTACAGCGCCAGCATCGGTCTGGAGGACGACGTTACCGACGATGAGCTTCTGGAGATCGGCCGGGCTCTGGACGGGACCGGCCTGGTGGAGGCCTGGCTGCCCAGCTGCCAGCTCTCCCTCTCCGCCGAGGGCGAGGAGCAGACCGTGGACGTCACCCTCTTCGCCGTGGAGGACACGGACGCCTTCGGGCAGTTCATCCGTTTCCGCCACCGGCTGGACGATGAGCCGGTGGTCCTGCCTGACGACGGCGCCGTGCTCACTGAAAAGCTGGCCTCCCTTCTGGGGGTAGAGGTGGGCGACACCCTGACCCTGGACGGCGACGAGCGGGTCACCATCCGGGTGGCCGACATTACAGAGAACTATATTCTTCATTATGTCTATCTGTCCAGCGCCTATTATCAGTCCCTCTACGGCGAGGAACCGCCGGTGAATTCCCTGCTGGCCTGCTATACCGATAACAGCACCGACACCGCCGACGCCGTTTCCTCCGCCGTCATCCCCCTCTCCGGCGTCACCTCGGTCTCCCGCAATCAGGACACCCGGGACACCTTCTTCAAGAGTCTGGAGAGTGTGGACTATGCCGTGATCCTCATCATCGTGTGCGCCGCCGCCCTGGCCTTCATCGTGCTCTACAACCTGACCAACATCAACATCACCGAGCGCCTGCGGGAGCTGGCCACCCTGAAGGTCCTGGGCTTCTACGACCGGGAGCTCTCGGCCTATGTGTACCGGGAAAACCTGTTCCTGACGGTATTCGGCATCCTGGTGGGACTGGTCATGGGCAAGTTTCTCCACCAGTGGCTCATCCTGACGGTGGAGATCGACCGGCTCATGTTCGGCCGCACGGTGCGCCCCATCAGCTATCTCTACGCGGTGCTCCTCACCGCGTGCTTCTCAGTGCTGGTCAATCTGGCCGCTCACCGGAGGCTGAAAAGGATCGACATGGTGGAATCCCTCAAGACCGTGGAATAACTTTCCCACAGCCCGGCAAGGACCGCATAGCGGCCCGCCGGGCTGTTTTTCTGCCCCATTCCGCTTTTGATACTAATTTCAAATGAAATGCTTTCATTTGAAATTCCGTGCGCTGCGCGCACTGGTATCATGCGTACCGCATGATACCGCGTCTCATAAAAATCTGACGCGCTTCGCGCTATAAAAAACTTTTCAAGCTTTTTATCAGGTTTTAGTATGAAACAGAAATTGCCGAATCTTTAAAGTAAATATTTCCCATCCGACCAAATACAGCAGATTTTGCCCGTATCTATGGTAAAATATGGTTATCAATCTACTGTGATGGGAGTGACCCCTCCATGATCCTGACCCGCAAAAAGGGACTCTTCGAGAGTACCCGCGTCCTCTTTCTCCCCATAGCCTCCATCAGCCCCAACCCCAACCAGCCCCGCAAGACCTTTGCCCAGGACGGCCTGGAGGAATTGGCCGCCAGCATCCGTCTCTACGGCGTCCTGCAGCCCCTGTCGGTACGCAAGACCGACGCCGGCTATGAGCTTGTCTCCGGTGAGCGGCGGCTGCGGGCCTCCTCCCTGGCCGGACTCAGCGAGGTGCCCTGTATCCTGGTCAACGTGGACGACGAGGCCTCTTCCCTGCTGGCGCTGATCGAAAATCTCCAGCGCCGGGACCTGGACTTTGTGGAGGAGGCCGCCGCCCTGGCCAAGCTCATCCGCACCTTCCACCTCTCCCAGGAGGAAGCTGCCCAGAAGATCGGCAAATCCCAGTCCGCTGTGGCCAACAAGCTGCGGCTGCTCCGGCTTCCTCCCGATGTGCTGGCCCTGCTGCGCGAGCACCACTTTACCGAGCGGCACGCCCGGGCCCTCCTTCGGTTGGAATCCCCCAATGAACAGCGTGCGGCGGCCCACTACGTTGTGGAGCACTGTCTCACCGTGGCAAAGACCGAGCAGTACGTAGAGGGCCTTTTGAACCCCGCCCCCTCCGGCGCCAAGCCCAAGCCCTTTTTCATCATTAAGGACGTCCGTCTGTTTCTCAACTCCATTACCAAGGGGCTCAATTTGATGAAGAGCGCCGGTGTGGACGCCAACTGCGACCGACAGGACACGGAGGACTCTATTCTGCTCACCATCAAGATCCCCAAGCAGGCGCGGAACTGATGTTTCACGTGAAACATTAACTCCCCGCATTACGGGTCCTGTTGACCACAAAATGAAAAGGACAAGCAGCTGAGGATGTTTCACGTGAAACATCCTCAGCCTTTTTGCGTTTTAGGAGATTTTCAGTTGAATTGCACTTTCTGCTGCATTATAATAAAAGCTGCTGAAAACAACTGGTGGTCCAAGCCTCTTGGGCCCGAAACAAAGGCAAGGTGTCTTATGGCGAAAACCATTGCGATCGTAAATCAGAAGGGCGGCGTGGGCAAGACCACTACCTGTGTCAACCTGGCCGCCGCCCTGAAGTCCTTGGGGGCCAGCGTATTGGTCTGTGATTTCGACCCCCAGGCCAACACCACCTCCGGCTTTGGCGTGGACAAGGTGACCGCCTCCCCCAACATCTACGATGTACTCATCAACGACGCCGATGTAGGCAAGGCCATCGTGTCCACCGAGTACGCCGACGTACTTCCCTCCAACAAGGGGCTGGCCGGCGCGTCCATCGAGATGATCGGCATGGACCGGCGGGAATACCGTCTGAAGGAGTCGCTGTGCAGGGTGGCCGACCGGTATGACTACATATTTATCGACTGCCCGCCCTCACTGGAGCTGCTCACCCTCAACGCCCTGTGTGCCGCCGACTCCATCATCGTACCTGTCCAGTGCGAGTACTACGCGCTGGAGGGCTTGTCAGACCTGCTCTCCACCGTCCGCATCGT
Organism: Clostridiales bacterium; assembly: GCA_022772585.1. GTDB lineage: Bacteria > Bacillota > Clostridia > Oscillospirales > Oscillospiraceae > Pseudoflavonifractor_A. Next base: position 6,838 of record JALEZN010000076.1, on the reverse strand, counting down.
CAAGCGTTCCCTGAACCCCCGGATCTCCATGGAGGGCGTGGTGCTGACCATGTACGACGGACGCACCAACCTCTCCCTTCAGGTGGCGGAGGAGGTCAAGCGCCACTTCCCCGGCCAGGTCTACGCCACCGTCATTCCCCGCAACGTCCGGCTGTCCGAGGCCCCCAGCCACGGCAAGCCGGTGTCGGCCTACGACAGCTTATCCCGGGGCGCCGAGGCCTATGAGGCCCTGGCCCGGGAGGTCATGGAGCAGAACCGCCCCTGACGGTCCCCGCTCCCATTCCAATGAGAAAGGACTGAGCATATGGCATCCAACAAGGACCGGGGCCTGGGCAAGGGATTGGGCGCCCTGCTGGGCGACGACGCGCTCCAGGCCCAGGAGGGCGGCTCACTGTCCCTCCCCATCTCAGAGGTACAGCCCGGCCTGAAGCAGCCCCGCAAGCGCTTTGACGATGAGACGCTGGCCGACCTGGCCGAGTCCATCCGGACCCACGGCATCATCCAGCCGCTGACCGTCCGGCGGCTGTCCTCCGGCTACTACCAGATCATCGCCGGCGAGCGCCGCTGGCGGGCCGCCAAGCTGGCCGGGCTCCATGAGGTGCCCGCCGTCATCATTGAGGCCGATGACCGCACCGTCATGGAGCTGGGCCTCATCGAAAACCTCCAGCGGGAGGACCTGAACCCCATTGAAGAGGCGGGCGGCTATCAGACCCTGATGCAGGAGTACGGCCTGACCCAGGAAGAGGTCTCCCAGCGGGTGGGCAAGTCCCGCTCCGCGGTGGCCAACGCCCTGCGCCTGCTGGCCCTGCCCGACGCGGTACATCTGCTGCTGGAGGAGGGCAAGCTCTCCGCCGGACATGCCCGGGCCATCCTGGCCGCTCCCACCAAAGAGCTGCAGAAAAAGCTGGCCCAGAAGGTGGTGGCCGACGGTCTCTCCGTCCGCCAGACCGAGGCCATGGCCAAACGTCTGGCCCAGGCCCGGGAGGAACTGCAGGAGGAGCCCCCGCAGACCGCTGCCCCCGATTTCTCCATCTACCTGCGGGCGGCGGAAAAAGACCTCTCCGACCGGTTTGGACGGAAGGTCAGCATTATAAACGGCAAAAAGAAGGGTAAAATCGAATTGGAGTACTATAACACCGATGACCTGAACCGCCTGCTGGAGGTTCTGGAGGGTCTCCCCTCCTCCGGGAAGGGAGGCGGCGCACAGTGAGCCAGGATCACGAGCAGAACCGTTCAGGGACGCTGCAGCATGAGGCCGAGCACACCAAAGCCAATAAAAAGAGTCCCGTGATGACCTACCTGGTCATTCTCTTCGCCGCCGCCTTCCTGCTGCTGCTGCTCTCCTACTTCATGCAGCAGCGCGTCAACCAGGAGAAATACGACAACCTGCAGCAGACCTCCAACTCCGCGGTCCAGACCTTGGAAAACCTGATCGCAGAGCGGGACGATCTTAAGGAGCAGAACGAGGCCCTTAACAAGCAGCTGGAGGAAGTGCAGGCACAGCTCTCCCAGGCCGACAAGGCCCGCGAACAGGCGGAGAACGCCTATGCAGACGCCGCCCATCAGGCCAACTGCCTGAGCCAGCTCAACCAGATCCGGGCCCTGTACAACCAGGGCCGCTACCGGGAGGCCCGGGAGCGGCTGGCATCCTACACCGGTCTGGAAGAGGAGCTGGAAAAGATCAGTGCCGCCATGACCGAGGAAGACCGGGCCATCTATGATCCCCTGGCCGCCTACCGCAATCTGGCCGACTGGCTGAACTGAGCTACCAAACAATATGAGGTGAAACGACATGCTTGATATCAAATTCATCCGGGAAAACCCCGAAGCTGTAAAGGAAAACATCCGCAAGAAATTCCAGGACGAAAAGCTGCCCCTGGTGGACAAGGTGCTGGAGCTGGACCGGGAGAACCGGGATACCATCCAGGCCGCCCAGGACCTGCGCACCGCCCGCAACTCCAAGTCCAAGCAGGTGGGCATTCTGATGGGCCAGTCCAAAAAGGATCCCTCCAAGCTGACTGAGGCCGAGGCCCTCAAGGCCGAGGTCAAGGCCGACGCCGACAGACTGGCCGCCCTGGAGCAGCGGGAGGGAGAGCTGGCGGAGGAGATCCGTAAAATCATGCTGGTCATCCCTAATATCATCGATCCCAGCGTGCCCATCGGCCCCGACGACTCGGCCAACGTGGAGGTAGAGCGCTTTGGCGAGGCCGTGGTGCCCGACTTTGAGATTCCCTATCACACCCAGATCATGGAGTCCTTCGACGGCATCGACATGGACGCCGCCGGCCGAGTGTCCGGCTCCGGCTTCTACTACCTGCTGGGGGACATCGCCCGGCTCCACGAAGCGGTGCTGGCCTATGGCCGGGACTTTATGATCGGCAAGGGCTTCACCTACTGCATTCCTCCCTTCATGATCCACGGGAATGTAGTGGAGGGCGTCATGAGCCAGACCGACATGGACGCCATGATGTATAAGATTGAGGGCGAGGACCTCTATCTCATCGGCACCAGCGAGCACTCCATGATCGGCCGCTTCATTGACCAGATCATCCCCGAGGACAAGCTGCCCCAGACCCTCACCTCCTACTCCCCCTGCTTCCGCAAGGAAAAGGGTTCCCACGGCATCGAGGAGCGGGGCGTCTACCGCATCCACCAGTTCGAGAAGCAGGAGATGATCGTGGTCTGCAAGCCCGAGGAGTCCAAGGAGTGGTATGAGAAGCTGTGGCGCTACTCGGTGGAGCTCTTCCGGAACTTCGACATTCCTGTGCGGCAGCTGGAGTGCTGCTCCGGCGACCTGGCCGACCTGAAGGTCAAGTCCTGTGACATCGAGGCCTGGTCCCCCCGTCAGCAGAAATACTTTGAGGTCTGCTCCTGCTCCAACCTGGGCGACGCCCAGGCCCGCCGCCTGAAGATCCGCTACCGCGGCGAGGACGGCAAGACCTATCTGGCCCACACCCTGAACAACACCTGCGTGGCCCCTCCCCGCATGCTCATCGCCCTGCTGGAGAACAACCTCCAGGCCGACGGCAGCGTCAAGATCCCCAAGGTGCTCCAGCCCTATATGGGAGGTAAAGAGGTCCTGGTGCCCAAGAAATAACCTTACCGGAGAAACGGAGGAGACAAACATGAAATCGATCCGGCGCCGCGCTCCCTCCCTCGTCCTGGCCCTCCTTCTGACCTGTACCCTGAGTCCCGCCGCCGCCTCCGCCCGCTTTTCCGACGTACCGGCCGGCTGCTGGTATGAAGAGGCAGCCGGCCTCTGCGCGGAGCAGGGTGTATTGGTGGGCACAGGACAAAACACCTTCTCCCCCGAGGGTGTCCTCAGCCAGGCCGAGTGCCTGACCCTGGCCCTGCGGCTCTATGACCTGCGGCAGGGCGGGGACGGCTCCCTTGAGACTCCCCCGGAAGAATGGGGCAAATTTATCCTCACTACCCAGGACGGCACCCAGATCGCCGGTTATGCCGACACCACCGGCCGTTTCGGGCCGGCAGAAGGGCCGCTTTTCTCCTGGGGCTCCTACACCCACAGCGACTATGGCTATCTCAATGCCAATCTGACCGACGCGCAGATGGAGTGGGGGAAAACCCAGGAGGGGCCTGCCATCCTTACGGTGAATGGCCAGAGCTATTCCGGCACCGTCACCTGCTGGTTCCCTGTGGGCAATTGGGTGCTATCCTTCCATCCCGGGGACGGCGACGGCTCTGAAGCCGGACAGGCCATCCACAGTGCCCTTTACAGCGGCATTCCCGGCCCTGGCAAGTGGTGGCGGACATCCCTCTATTACGGTATCACTGCCGGCCTGTCGGATGCGGAAACCAACCCCGGATTTACGCGGCTCCTGTCCTCTGATCTCACCGCCCCGGCCACCCGGCTGGATTTTGCCCTGGCTCTGTCCGACGCCGCCGGTCCCCTTCCCGCCCTGAAAGAGGTCCAGTCCCTTCCTGATCTGGAACGGGCGGGCAACGAGGCCATTTTTAGTCTCTATGAATCCGGCGTCCTGACCGGAACCGACAAATATGGTACATTTAGCAGCGAAAACACCCTCTCCCGGGCCGAGGCCGCCGTCATGACCGCCCGGGTACTGAACCCGGAGCTGAGGATCGCCGAACCTCCCGCTCAGGAAGCCGGTCCTGACAGCGTACTCAATCCCACACTTATGGATTAGAAAGAGGAGGAACTATTATGTCTACCAAAGAAAAGGGTAAAGGCATTATCAGCGAGTTCAAGCAGTTTATTGCCCGCGGCAATGTGATGGACATGGCTGTCGGCGTCATCATCGGCGGCGCCTTCGGCAAGATCTCCACCTCCCTGGTCAACGATGTCATCATGCCCGCCGTCTCCATGCTCACCGGCGGCGTGGACTTCTCCAACTGGAAGATCGTGCTCAAGGCGGCGGTGGCCGGCTCGGACGGCGCCATTGATCCCGCCACCGAAGTGGCCATCTGCTACGGCTCTTTCCTGGCCACCATTGTGGACTTCCTTATCATCGCCTTTGCCGTCTTCTGCCTCATCAAGTTCATCAACTCCCTCCACCGCAAGAAGGAGGAGGCTCCCGCCGCGCCTCCCGCGCCTCCCGAGCCCTCCGCTGAGGAGAAGCTCCTCACCGAGATCCGCGACCTGCTCAAGGAGAAGAACGGATGACCGACCAGCAGCCGAAGCCGGAGTACACCCCGGCCTCCCCCATCAAGCGGACGCTGGCCTGGATGGGCGTGGTATACATGGTCATCCTGGTCCTGCTCACTACATACAACCTGGCCACCGGCGCGCCGCTGCGGGGGATCCCCGGCATCCTGCTCTTCCCCGCCTGCGGCGGCCTGGCCGTCGTCTCCGCGCTGAAATACCGGGAGCAGCGGCGGCCGGGCCTTCTGGTCCTGGCCGGCCTGGCCGCCCTGGCCTGCATCGTCAATCTTGTCCTGGGCATCGCTTCCCTGCTCCAGGCGCTTGGAGGTTAATATGAAGGAACAGATCACTGCCGGCCTGGCCGCCCTGGGTCTGCTGGACAAGGTCCCTGCATGCGCCCCTGAACAGCTGGAGCGGTATGGCCAGATGCTTCTGGAAAAGAACCAGGTCATGAATCTCACCGCCATCACGGACCCCGACCAGGTGGTCAGGCTCCACATGCTGGACTGCGCCGCCCTGCTCACCTGCACCGGTCTGGAGGATAAACGCCTGATCGATGTAGGCACCGGGGCGGGCTTTCCCGGCATGGTGCTCAAGATCCTGGTCCCCTCCCTGGAAGTAGTCCTGCTGGACAGCCTGAACAAGCGCCTGGACTGGTTAAAAGAAGTGGCGGATGCCCTCTCCCTCTCCGGTATTGAGACCCTTCACGCCCGGGCGGAGGAGCAATCCCTGAAGCCCGGCTTCCGGGACAGCTTTGACATTGTGACCTCCCGGGCCGTGGCCTCCCTGGAACTGCTGGGTGAGCTCTGCCTTCCCTATGTGAAGCCCGGCGGCTTTTTCCTGGCCATGAAATCAGTGGATTCGGACCTGGAGCTCTCCCGTGCCGCTGCCGGCATTTCCAGGCTGGGGGGCGTTCTCCGTCCCTCTGTGGACTACACCATCCCCGGCACCGATATCACCCACCGGGTGATCATGGTGGAAAAGACCGCCCCCACCCCCAAGGGATACCCTAGAAAATGGGCTAAAATACAGAAATCCCCTCTTTGCTGATTTCTCACAGATATCTTTTGCTCCATTTCTGTTTTGTTCACCATTCTGCACAAAAATAATTTTATTTGCCATTGAATTTTTTTTAATTCCATGATAAAGTATAGTGCAACCTGTTGGGAGGCAACTATGTCAACTGCAATCGCCATCACCTCCGGTAAGGGCGGCACCGGAAAGACCTCGCTCACCGGAGGCGTCGCCTCCTGCCTGGCCGCTCTGGGCAGCCGCGTGCTCTGCGTGGATATGGATATCGGCCTGCGGAACCTGGACCTGACCCTGGGCATGAGCGACCGGACCCTGATGGATTTTACCGATGTGCTCTCCGGCCGCACCACTCTGGAGAAGGCGGCGGTGCCCCACCCCGTCATCAAGGGGCTCTATCTGCTCACCGCGCCCCTTACCACCCCCCGGGACGCCATCACGGAGCAGGATCTCCGCGCCTTTCTGGAACAGGCCCGCGCGTCTTTCGACTATATCCTGCTGGACGCGCCCGCCGGCCTGGGCGGGGGCTTCCGCATGTCGGTGTGCTGCGCCGACCGGGCCATCGTAGTCTCCACCACCGACGCCTCCTCCCTGCGGGACGCCCAGCGCACGGTGGGCGAGCTTTCTCAGGGCATCCAGTCCATCCACCTGGTGGTCAACCGGGTCCAGCCCAAGCTGATGCGCCAGCTCCACACCACCATTGACGACGCCATGGATACCGCCGGCCTTCCCCTGCTGGGAGTGGTACCGGAGGACCCCCAGGTCATGCTGGCTGCCAACCGGGGCCAGCCTCTGATCCTGATGGCCCGCTGGGGCGCTGCCCGAGCCTATCTCAATATTGCACGGCGGATCACCGGGCAGCGCGTTCCTCTGATGCACATTCGCTAGATTCCGTATTCTATATTAAAAAAGAAAGAAGGGGGTTTCCATGAATATTGCCCTTATGAGTCACGACCGGAAGAAGGAACTGATGGTACAGTTCTGTATCGCCTACTGCGGCATTCTTTCCAAGCACACGGTCTGCGCCACCAATGACACCGGACGTATGGTATCCGAGGCCACCGGCCTGCCCATCAGCCTCTTCCTCTCCCATGAGCACGGCGGCAGCCAGCAGATCGGCGCCCGTATCGCCTACAATGAGATCGACATGGTCCTGTTCTTCTCCGATCCCCAGTCCAATGACCTGGA
>JALEZN010000075.1 GCA_022772585.1 Clostridiales bacterium | reverse complement strand
TCCTGCTGGAAGGACACATAGCCCATATTGGTGTTGCGGCCCAGGATGTACCACCGGCAGTTCTCGATCCCGGCGATGTCCCGCCGGGCGTCGTTGAGCTTGCGCCGGGCGTCGGAGAGCTCCTCCTCCGCCTCGGCCTTGCCGTCCTCATACTCGGCCAGACCGTCGGCGTACTCGGCCTCGCCGTCCTCCAGCTCCCGGAGGGCGTCGGCGAGCTCCGCTTCCGCCCGGGCGATCTCGCCGGGCAGCTTTTCTTTTGCGTCGGAGAGCTCGGCCAGGCCGTCCCGGTACTCCTGCCAGCCGTCGTCCAGCTCGGTGCGGGCGTCGGCCAGCTCCCGCCAGCCGTCATCCAGCTTGATCCTGGCGTCGTTCAGCTCGGCCTCGCCGTCCTCCAGCTCCCGTTTGGCGTCCTGAAGCTCGGCCCAGCCGCCGTCCAGCTCCTTCCGGCCGCTGTAGAGCTTGCCCCAGCCCTCGTCCAGTTCGGCCTTGGCGTCAGAGAGCGTCTGGCCGGAGGAAATGGCCTCCTCCGCACCCTCGTCAAACTCCTTCTTGGCTTCCCGGTACTGATCCATGCCGTCCTGATATTCGCTCCAGCCCCAGCGGAGTTGTTCGGCGCCGGAGGCCAGGCTGGCCTCTCCGGCCTGGAGCTGCTGCTCCAGAGCGGGCAACACCTGCCCGATGAGGGCCATGGAGCCGCAGATGCTCCGGGCCATGCCCATACGGGCCTCGTCCTGGGAGAGCAGGTAGGCAAAGGTATCGGCATCGGCGGGCAGGCCGGGGAGCAGCTGATCCACAGCGGCCTGCTGCTCCTGAGGGAGCTGGGGCCGCAGCTCCTCCAGCATGGCGCGGAGGGAGAGCACCACGCCCTGGTGGAACTGTGCGGCGGCCGTGCCGGTGGGATCCAGAGCCAGGGCGGAGAGCTCCTGGGCGAACGCGGCGGGATCGCTGGGGGTGAAGCCGGCCAGCCCGGCCTGGAGCTGGGTATAGCCCCCCTGGAGCTGGGCGAGCTGGGCCTGGCCCGCCTCCAGCTCGGCCTTACCGGCGGAGTACTGCTGCTCGGCGGCAAAGAGACGGTCCAGCGCCCGGTCCAGCTCCTCCCTGGCATCCATCAGCTGCTGGCCGCCGTCGGCCAAGGTCTGAAGGCCCTTCCGGTACTCGGCCATGCCGTCGTCATACTCCTTCTGGGCGTCCTGGAGGGTCTGGAGGCTGTCGTTGTACTCCTCCTCGCCGTCCAGCAGTTTCTGATAGCCGTCCTGATATTCGGCCACGCCGTCGCTGTATGTTTGCAGGCCGTCGGCGTATTCTTCCTCGCCGTCCCGGAGCTCCTGCAGGCCGTCGGCGTAGTCCCGCTCGCCGTCCTCCAGCTGTTCCAGGGCGTCGGGCAGCTCTTTCTCCGCGTCGGCGATCTTCTGCCGGGCGTCGGCGGTCTCCCGGCGGAGGGTGGCCCAGCCGTCCCGGTATTCCTGCCAGCCGTCATCCAGCTCCTTTCGGGCGTCGGAGAGCTCCCTCTCAGCATCGGCGAGTTCCTCCTGGACCTCCCGCTGGGCGTCATTAAACTCCGCCTGGGCCTCGGAGAGCTTGTCGTTGGCCTCGCCGATGACCTCGTCATAGCGCACCCCGGCGCGCTGGTCGCCCAGTGGCTCCAGCCGGTCGGCGAGGGCGTCCGTCAGGTCCTCATATTCCGAGCCGTAGCAGAGCAGCTCCGCGCCCCCCGCCGCCGTCAGGTAGGCGTCGGTGTAGTAGTCCAGTGAAAAAGCCCCGGCGGGGAGCAGAACGAAGGCGGATACCTTGCCGGTACCCAGGGAGGAGGAGCCCCGCTGGAAGGAAATGTAGAGGGGGGAGTCGGCGGTGCCCACGATGGTAAAGGTGTCCCGGGCCAGGGCGCCGGCAAAGTCCCCGTCCCCGGTGTCCAGGGTGAGGGTATCTCCCAGCTGGGCGCCCAGCAGGGTGAGCAGGGCGGGTTCCACCAGGCACTCCCCGTCGCTTTCGGGGAGGCGGCCGGAGCGGAGGTTGGGCTGGTTGATGCCCTGCTCCGAGAGGGAGTGGAGCTTGACGATGAGGTCGTTTTCCGGCTGGTGGATCAGGGCGTCCACCGTGTAGGCCCCCTCGGCCTTTTCCACTCCCTCCTGGGAGGAGAGGACGGCCACATCCTCATCGGTAAGACCCAGGGTGGACAGGACCCGCAGGTCCATCAGGCCCAGCCGGTCATAGTAGGCATCGGCGGTATATTCCATGTCGGGGGCGGTGGTGCGCAGTCCGGCCAGAAAAGCCACCGCCAGCGCCGACAGCAGGAACAGGGAGAGAAAGCGGCTCAGAGTATGGCGCACCTCCCGCACAGCGTCGGTGATCATGCGGTTTTTCACGCTCCGGTCCCCCTCCTTTCAGGCAAAGCGTCTTTCCGGAACATGGGGCGCTACCATTCGATCTGTTCCACCGGAGTGGGGCTGGGATTGCGCTCCACACGGTCCACCCGGCCGTTTTTGATGTGGATGACCCGGTCGGCCATGGGGGTGATGGCGGTATTGTGGGTGATGACCACCACCGTCATGCCCTGCTCCCGGCAGGTGTCCTGCAGGAGTTTGAGGATGGCCTTGCCGGTGACATAGTCCAGCGCGCCGGTGGGCTCGTCGCACAGGAGGAGCTTGGGGTTCTTGGCCAGGGCCCGGGCGATGGCCACCCGCTGCTGCTCGCCGCCGGAGAGCTGGGCGGGGAAGTTGCCCATCCGCTCCCCCAGTCCCACGTGACGCAGCACCTCGGCGGCGTCCAGCGGGTCCTTGCAGATCTGGGCGGCGAGCTCCACGTTCTCCAGGGCGGTCAGGTTCTGGACCAGGTTGTAGAACTGAAAGACAAAGCCGATATCATACCGGCGGTAGGTGGTGAGCTGCTTCTGGCTGTACCGGCTGACCTGGCTGCCGTCCACCAGGATGGTGCCGCCGTCGCAGGCGTCCATGCCGCCCAGAATGTTGAGTACGGTGGTCTTGCCCGCCCCCGAAGGGCCCACAATGACGGCAAACTCCCCCTTCTCGATGTCAAAGGTAATATCGTCGGCAGCGGTGATGGTCACCTCGCCCATCTGATAGCGCTTGACCACATGCTCCAGCGAGATATAGGACATGAAAACCCTCCTGTCGGTTAAAAAACAGGTGTTGAATAAAATACGCGGACCGATTATAGTTTATTATAGGAAGACAGAAAGCGGGACGCAAGAAACAGTTTGGGCGGGCCGCGTCTGAAAACAGACAGATGAGGAGAGCATGTTGAATAATGAACAAAACAGGGGAACCGAAACCGGAGCGTGAGGACCGCCGGGTACGCAAGACCCGCCGGCAGCTCTCCGAGGCGCTGACCGGGCTGCTGCGGGAGAAGAAGATCAGCGAGATCACGGTGAAGGAGCTGGCCCAGCGGGCCGACGTGAACCGGGGGACCTTCTACAGCCATTACCGGGATATCTACGACATGCTGGAGCGCATCGAAAACGAGCTGCTGGAGGAACTCTCCGCAGTGATGGACGCCTACGGCACCGCGGAGCTGCGGGGCGGACTGCGGCCCATCATGGGGGACGTGTTCCGCTTCATCCGGAAGAACGCGGGCATCTGCGCCGCCCTGCTGGAGAGCCGGACAGACGACCGCTTTTTCCTGCGGCTCAGGGAGCTCATCTATACAAAATGTCTGGAGAAATGGCAGGGACTCTATCCAATTGGTGATATGTCGGGCAGAAATTACGCATTGGATTTTCTGGTGGGGGGCATGGTGGCCATCGTACAGACCTGGGCGGTGCGGGGCTTTGCCGAGAGCCCGGAGGAAATGGCCGCCCTGACGGAGAAATTGATCCTGCACGGCATTGGAAACGACAACCGGTAGAAAAAACAGGCGCGTGGTTTTGACCACGCGCCTGTTTTCATGCGTTCAGCGGGAGGAGAGATGTCAGCGGGTGGCCTGCACCGCGCTCCAGAGGTCATAGCTGTCCCAGGCGGGGATATTGCCCAGCCGCCAGATGGATACGCCTGTGACACCGAACATCTTGGCCAGCTGGATCTTGTCGGCCACGCTCTGCCCGTTCTCGAACCAGACCTTGTAGCGGCTGCCCGCCTCGTCGGTGTATACGGCGTAGGGATTGCGGTACTCCTGGCTGTAGGTGACCACAGTATCGCTCTGGGCCAGGCGGCGGCTCAGGGTCTCAATGGAGGGACGGTAGAACTGGTCGTCCAGCAGCAGTCCGTTTTCGTCGATTCTGAAGCCGGTGGTGTCCATGGACAGGGCCAGGGCGATCCTGGAGCGGTCGGCCACGCCGGTGTCCGGGTCGGTGATCTCAGTCAGGGCGTCGTAGATCCTAGCGAAGGGAGTGACGGGGCAGTCGGTGCGGGCGGTGCCCACATAGGAGGCCGGGATGGAGGACCAGCGGTAGTCGTGGGCCATGAGGATGACCTTGTCGCAGCTCTCGCCCAGGGCACGGAAGTCGTACCCGGTGTACCAGGGGCCGGGCTGCACGCAGACATAGAGGGACTTGTCCGCGGGCAGGGCGGCGCGGAGCTCCCGGATAAAAGCGGTGTAGTTTGCCTTCAGGGAGGATTTGAGCCCCTCAAAGTCCATGGTCAGGCCGGAGTAGTCCTCCGCCGCCGCGGTGAGAGCGGCGATGGCCCGAGCCCGGCTCTCCGCATTGGCGGTGATCTTCCCCACCGTGGAGGCCAAAGGGTCGGAGGCGTCTGCCCCCGAGGCAAAGACGCACAGGTTATAGGGGGTGCCGTTTTGCTGGAAGTAGCCGGTGGCGGCGGTGGGGTCCTGGGGGACGGCCCAGCTGTTCCCGTTCTCCTTTGTGGTGTTGAGCCGGGGACCGGAGGCGTCGTCATACTCCATCCGGGCCCAGCCCAGGGAGACGGCGTCCATGTCCCGGGTCAGATTGATCTGGCTGTAGGAGGAGACGGCGTAGAACCCGTGGAGCCAGTCGGTGGAGGCGGCATAGCGCTCATAGAGCTGCACCAGCATGGTGGCCGCCTCGGCCCGGGTGGCCGAAAGGGCGGGCTTGAAGAGGAGCTTGTCCCCCTCGCGGATACCGCTGACCATGCCGATCTGGTAGGCCAGGGCGATGTAGCCGGCGTTGCGCGTCACGTCGGAGAAGGGGAGCTGGGAGGCGGACAGGGATTCGGCCAGGGTCTGGTAGCCCAGGGCCCGCACCAGCATCACCGCCATCTCCTCCCGGCTGATGGGGTCGTCCGGGCGGAAGGGGCCGCCGGCGTCGGTCACGCCGTGGGCACGGGCGGCCTCCACATAGCCGTAGGCCCAGTGGGAGGAGGAACAGTCGATAAAGGAGGGGGAGCTGTCCTTCACCGGCTCCCAGTCCAGCATCTGGCACAGAATGGTGACGAAGGACGCCCGGTTGAGATAATCGCCCACGCCGAAACGGCCGTCCGGATAGCCCACCATCAGGCCGTATCGGGACGCCTTTTCAATGACAGGCCCGGCCCAGTGGCCGGCGGTGTCGCTGTAGGCCATGGCGGGGACGGAGAGGGACAGCGAGAGGACGGCCGCCAGCAGGGCGGCGGTAAGACGGTGCTTCATGAGAACCTCCTTTGAGAGCAGGAATACATTGGAATATGTTTATTGTATCAGGGCCGGGCCGGAAAAACAACGGCAGGAGGGGGTAGACATAAAAATTTAAGAATTGGAACAGAAAATTTTGGGAAGGGGATGACGGGGCGGCTTTTTTCTGATATGATAAAAATAATATAACGTTCCCCCTGCGGGGGAGAGACAGAATAAAGATAAGACAGAGGATGGTAGACTGCCATGAAACTGCTGGAAGAGCGTATCCGCAAGGACGGGAAGATCCGCGGCACCGAGGTGCTGAAGGTAGACCGCTTTTTGAACCACCAGATGGACATCGGTCTCATCAATGAGATCGGAAAGGAGTTCCACCGCCTGTTTCAGGACTGCGGGGTCAACAAGATCCTGACCATCGAGGCCTCCGGCATCGGCATTGCCTGCATTACGGCCCAGTCCTTCAACGTGCCGGTGATCTTTGCCAAGAAGAACAAGACTAAAAACATCGCCGGCGACGTATATACCTCTAAGGTCGAATCCTTTACCCACGGCAAGGTGTACGACATCATCGTGTCCAAGGAATTTCTGGGCCCCGGGGACCGGGTGCTCCTCATCGACGACTTTCTGGCCAATGGCAGCGCCCTGCAGGGCCTGATCAACCTGGTGCGGGACGCGGGCGCCACCCTGGTGGGCGCGGGCATCTGCGTGGAGAAGGCATTCCAGCCCGGCGGCGATCTGATCCGCTCCATGGGCGTGCGGGTGGAGTCCCTGGCCCGGGTCAAATCCATGGACGAGGCCACCAATACCATCGAATTCTGCGAATGAGCCCCACGGGGACTATCACGGCAAGCGCCGTTTTAGTAGAAGAACAGGAAACTCTTGCAGACCAAATTTGAAAAGGAGGAACTTACAATGAAGAAACGCATTCTGGCCATGCTCCTGGCGGGCACTATGGTGTTCGGCCTGGCCGCCTGCGGCGGCGGAGACGACAAGAAGCCGGAGGCCAGCAATCCCCCTGCCGCGGCCGGCGTCGCCAAGGAGGACCTGAAGGTGGGCTTTGTCCACATCGGCGACGAGGGCGATATGGGCTATACCTACAACATGGTGCTGGGCGTCAAGGAGATGCAGAAGAACCTGGGCCTGTCCGACGATCAGATCATCACCAAGTACAACGTCACTGAGGACGAGAAGTGCGCCGACGCCCTCAACGAGCTGGTGGACGCCGGCTGCCAGATCGTTTTCGCCACCAGCTTCGGCTTCGGCGACTATGTGACCGCCGCCGCCCGTGAGAACCCCGAGGTCCAGTTCTGCCACGCCACCGGCTTCCAGGCCCATGAGGCCGGCCTGGACAACCTGCATAACTGCTTTGCCAGCATCTACGAGGGCCGTTATCTGGCCGGTATCGCCGCCGGCATGAAGGCCAAGGAGATGGGCAACCCCAAGCTGGGCTATGTGGGCGCCTACCCCTTCGCTGAGGTCATTTCGGGCTACACCGCCTTCTATCTGGGCGCCAAGAGCGTCTATCCCGACGTGACCATGGACGTCATTTACACCAACACCTGGAATGACGCCAACCTGGAGAGCCAGACTGCCGAGGCCCTCATCAACCGGGGCTGCGGCGTGGTGAGCCAGCACTCCGACTCCACCGGCCCCGCCACCATGGCTGAGAAGATGGGCAAGTTCCAGGTGGGCTACAACGCCGACATGATCTCCGCCGCCCCCGGCGCCTCCCTCATCTCCACCCGCATCGACTGGGGCATCTACTTCACCGAGGCCGTGCAGGCCGTGCTGGACGGCACCGAGATCCCCGTGGACTGGTCCAAGGGCTATGCTGACGGCGCCGTGCTGATGACCGCGCTGAACGAGGACATCGCCGCCGAGGGCACCAAGGAGGCCATCGAGGCCGCCGAGGCCGGCATCAAGGACGGCTCCCAGCAGGTCTTTGCCGGTCCTCTCAAGGGCGTCAACTCCAACGGCGATACCCTGGAGCTGGCTGAGGGCGAATCCTTTGCCGAGAGCGACGTGGCCGGCGGCAAGACCAGCGCCCCCTATTTCGACTACATCGTGGAGGGCGTGACCGTGGTCTCCGACCAGTGATCTCCCGGCATCCGTAACACAGAAGTGAGCCCGATCACGGGGCCGCGGACCCCCGCGGCCCCGTTTTATATCCTGACCGGGACGGCGCGGCGCGCCGTCCATTCAACGCGAGAGAGGTGAGTATATGGCAAAGGAGTACGCCATTGAGCTGAGGGAGCTGACCAAGACCTTCGGCGAAGTGGTGGCCAACGACAGGGTCTCCCTGTCCCTGGAGAGGGGCGAGATCCTGTCCCTGCTGGGCGAGAACGGCAGCGGCAAGACCACGCTGATGAACATGCTCTCCGGCATCTATTTCCCCGACCACGGCCAGATCCTGGTGAACGGCCGGGAGGTGACCATCCGCTCCCCCAAGGACGCCCACGACCTGGGCATCGGCATGATCCACCAGCACTTCAAGCTGGTGGACGTGCTGACGGCGGCGGAGAACATCATCCTGGGCCTGAAGGGAAAGGGACGGCTGGACCGGAGGGCGGTGGCGGAGGAGATCCGGACCATCAGCCAGAAGTACGGCTTTGAGATCGACCCCAACCAGAAGATCTACGAGATGTCGGTCTCCCAGAAACAGACGGTGGAGATCGTCAAGGTCCTTTACCGGGGGGCGGATATCCTCATCCTGGATGAGCCCACCGCCGTACTGACCCCCCAGGAGACCGACAAGCTCTTCGCCGTGCTGCGCAACATGAAGGCCGACGGCAAGTCCATCATCATCATCACCCACAAGCTCCACGAGGTCATGGCCATCTCCGACAAGGTGGCGGTCCTCCGCAAGGGCAAGTACATCGGAACCGTCAACACCGCCGACACCGATCCCCAGAGGCTCACCGAAATGATGGTGGGCCGCGCGGTGAGTCTGGATATCGAGCGGCCCAAGACCAAGTATCAGGATCTGCGGCTGGAGGTCAAGGGCCTCAACTGCATGAAGGAGGATGGAGTCAAGGCCCTTACCGACGTATCCTTCCAGGCCCGGGGCGGCGAGATCCTGGGCATCGCCGGTATCGCCGGCTCGGGACAGAAGGAGCTGCTGGAGTGTGTCGCCGGCCTTCACAGCGTGGAGTCGGGCCACATCTTCTACTATCCGCCCCATCCCAACTCGGACATCGCCGGCCTCCATGTGCCGGTGGACAAGGCGGGGGAGGAGCTGGTGGGCAAGACGCCCACCCAGATCCAGAAGATCGGCGTGTCCCTGGCCTTCGTCCCCGAGGACCGGCTGGGCATGGGCCTGGTGGCCGGTATGGACATGGTGGACAACATGATGCTCAAGACCTACCAGCGGGGCAAGGGCCCGCTGGTGGACCGCAAGCCCCCCAGAGAGCTGGCTCAGAAGCTCATCGAGGAGCTGGAGATCGTCACCCCCGGCGTGTCCACGCCAGTGCGCCGGCTCTCCGGCGGAAACGTGCAGAAGGTGCTGGTGGGACGGGAGATTGCCTCCAGCCCCACGGTGCTCATGACCGCCTACCCGGTCCGGGGCCTGGACATCAACTCGGCCTACACCATCTACCACCTGCTCAATGAGCAGAAAAGGCGGGGCGTGGCCGTCATCCTGGTGGGCGAGGACCTGGACGTGCTGCTGGAGCTGTGCGACCGCATCCTGGTGCTCTGCGGCGGACGGGTATCCGGCATCGTGGACGGGGAAACGGCCACCAAGGAAGAGGTGGGTCTGCTGATGACCCGCCTGCCCGGTACGGAAGGGAGCGTGAGCGTATGAGCCAAAAGAACGCGACCCGGGAGCCGGCGGTCCGTCTGGCCAAGCGGAGCGATATTTCCCGGGGCAAGGCGTGGGCCATCCGTGCCGCCGCCGTCCTGCTGGCCCTGGCCACCGGCGGGCTCATCATCCTGCTGCTGGGCCATAACCCGCTGGAGGTCTACGGCACCATGCTCACCGGCGCCCTGGGCAAGCCCCGGGCCGTCCGGGAGACGGTGAAAAAGGCCATCCCCCTGCTGGGAGCGGCCCTGGCCATTGCCCCGGCCTTCAAGATGAAATTCTGGAACATCGGCGCCGAGGGGCAGATCCTGGCGGGCGCCGTGGCCGCCAGCTACTTCGCCCTGTTCTGGTGCGACGGCCTGCCCCGCCCGGTGCTGCTGGTGGTCATGGGTGTGGCGGCAGTGGTCGCCGGCGGACTGTGGGGCCTGCTCCCCGCGGTGTTCAAGGCCCGCTGGGGCACCAACGAGACCCTGTTCACCCTGATGCTCAACTACATCGTGCTGGGCCTGGTGAAGTACCTGCAGAACGGCCCCTGGGGGCCGGGACTCAACACCTCCGGCTATCCCAAGATCCCCATGTTCGGCGGGGCGGCCCTGCTGCCCACGGTGCTGGGCGTCCACATCGGGTGGATCATCGTGCTGGTGCTGACGGCGCTGATGTTCGCCTACCTGAAATACAGCAAGCAGGGCTATGAGATCGCCGTGGTGGGCGAGAGCGTCCGTACCGCCCAGTACGCGGGCATGAACGTGTCCAGGATCATCATGCGTACCATGTTTATTTCCGGCGGCATCGCCGGCCTGGTGGGCTTCCTCCAGGTCTCCGGCGCGTCGGGTACCCTGACGGAGAACACCGCCGGCGGCATCGGCTTCACCGCCATCACCGTGGCCTGGCTGGCCAAGCTCAACTCCTTTGCCATGGTGGTCATCGCCGCCCTGCTGGCGGTGCTGGAGAAGGGCGCCGACGCCATCCAGACCGCCTACAAGATCCCGGCTTCGGCCTCTGAGATGCTCACCGGCGTGATCTTGTTCTTCATGCTGGGGTGCGAGTTCTTCATCCGCTACCGGCTCATTTTCCGGGGAAAGGGGGAGCGGAAGCATGGATAACTTCCAAGTGATTGCCTTTCTGGTGGCGGCGGTGGCCGCCGGCGCGCCCCTGCTTTTCGGCACCCTGGGCGAGATCCTCACCGAGAAGAGCGGCAACCTGAACCTGGGCGTGGAGGGCATGATGTACATGGGCGGCGTGGCCGGTCTGGCCGGTGCCTACTACTACGAGCAGGCGGCGGGGGCCGCGGCCTCCGGTATGACGGCCGCCCTCATCGCCACGGTGTGCGCCTTTTTGTGCGCCGCCTTCGGCGCGCTGGTGTACAGCGTGCTCACCATCACCCTGCGGGCCAACCAGAACGTCACCGGTCTGGCCCTGACCATCTTCGGCACCGGCTTCGGCAATTTCGTGGGCGAGCTGATGAACAACCAGGCCGGCGGCTTTGCCAGCGTGGGGACGGGCACCAAGGCCGTCTTTACCGGCAACACCGCCCTCACCGGCCTTGCCAAGCTCTTTTTCTCCTACAACTATCTGGTGTATGTGGGCGTGGCCCTGGCGGTGGCGCTCATGTGGTTCCTGGGCCGCAGCCGGACCGGACTGAACCTGCGCTCGGTGGGCGAGAATCCCGGCACCGCCGACGCCGCCGGCATCAGCGTCACGGCCTATCAGTACGCGGCCACCTGCCTGGGCGGCGGCATCTGCGGCCTGGGCGGCATGTACATCGTCATGGCCCAGTTCAACGGTGTCTGGCAGCACAACTGCATCAGCGGCAAGGGCTGGATCGCCGTGGCCCTGGTCATCTTTGCCACCTGGAGCCCGGCCCGGGCCCTGGTGGGCAGCCTGGTGTTCGGCGCGCTGTCCATCCTGCGGTTCTATGTGCCCTTCGGCGGCACGGCCTTCGGCCCCATCTATGATACCGTGCCCTATATCGCCACGGTGCTGGTGCTCATCGCCGTCAGCATCCGGCAGAAGCGGGAAAGCCAGCCTCCCGCCCATCTGGGCGTGGCCTACTTCCGGGAGGAGCGCTGAGACAACAAAAGAGCAGGAGGAGCGGAAAACCGCTCCTCCTGCTCTTTTGCTGCCCGGGAACTGAAAAGGTCCGTACATAGCAAAACCGGACGCCTGCTCCTGACGTCCGGTCCTGCATAGGAAAGAGGATACAATGAAATGAAAAGAAACTGTCTCTTGCGAGTATTATAATACCCGAGAGTTGTTAACAAATAAAACGAAAGGTGTTACAAGAGTTTTAAATTTTTCGCGTTTTATGTCAAGTTTTCGTGAAGGATATGGTGGGCGGTTGAGCTGAGACGTGGGGCGGAAAAAAGACAGATACCGGCGATGTTTTTCACACCGCCGGTATCCGCCAGATGGAGGATGAAAGAAAAAGAAACGGCCTGCTTGCTGAGTATTATGTTACCGGGTATTTGTGAAGAAAGAAAGCAAATTTATTACAAAAGAATAAACAATTCAATCCCCAACCTCCCGGCGGCCCTCCCTGGCCGCGCGCCGCTTTTCCCGCAGACGCTGAAAGAACTCCTGGAGCAGGGCGGCGCACTCCTCTTCCAGAAGGCCGCGGTGGACCTGAGGGTGGTGGTTGAAGGGCTGGGCAAACAGGTCCAGCACGGAGCCGCAGCACCCGGCCTTTGGATCATCGGCGCCGTACCAGACCTGGGGGATGCGGGCGTTGATGATGGCGCCGGCACACATGGGGCAGGGCTCCAGGGTCACATAGAGCGCAGCCTTGTGCAGCCGCCAGCCCCCCAGGGCGGCGTTGGCCTGCCGGATGGCCTCCAGCTCGGCGTGGCCCAGGGCGTCCCTGGCGGTCTCCCGGCGGTTGCGGCCCTGGCCTACGATGCGTCCGTCCTCCCAGACCACCACGCAGCCCACCGGGACCTCGCCCTCCTCCATGGCCTCCCGGGCCAGCTCCAGGGCCCGGCGCATATAGTCCTCGTGGGTCATGGGCCTCTCCTCCTCCCTGTTTTGTAATACCAGCATACCCTGTTTCGGGACGGCGTGCAAGAGAAACACAAAAAGTAGAGTGGTGAGTTTAAAAAGGATGGCATATTGAGCCGCAATCTGCTATAATATACCGATAAGTAAAATCAATATAGCGGGGGATCTGGATTGATAGAGATTTTTCTGATCGCGGTCAGCCTGGCGCTGGACGCCTTTGCGGTATCGGTATCCAGCGGCATT
>JALEZN010000036.1 GCA_022772585.1 Clostridiales bacterium | reverse complement strand
CTGGAGATCAGCAGCCGGACCGGGTACGGCCTGGACCGGCTGGAACAGGCCATTGAAGCCCTGTTCCCGCCGGACGCCGCCCAGGACAGCGGTGAAATGCTCACCAACGCCCGGCAGGCCGGGGCGGCGGGCCGGGCCCTGGAGGGGGTGCGTTCTGCCCGAAAGAGCCTGGCCGCCGGCATGACCCCCGACGCGGTGCTGGTGGACGTGGAGGGTGCCATGGAAGCCCTGGGAGAGCTCACCGGCCGCAGCCTGCGGGAGGATGTGACGGCCCGCATCTTTGAGCGCTTCTGCGTGGGAAAATAGAGAAACGGCCGGCCGGGCCGGGAAGGGAAGGAAAGAAAATGATGCTGGAACCCAATACCCCGCTGGAGCCGGGCGCACTGATGGATTTTCTTCATACCATTGAGGCCCTCAAGTGCAACACCCGCCACTCCTGGACCTCCACCGGCCGGCACGAGTCGGTGGCCGAGCACTCCTGGCGCCTGGCGGTGATGGCCCTGCTGCTGCGGGAGGCCATGCCCGGCGTGGATATGGACAAGGTGATGCGCATGTGCCTCATCCACGACTTCGGCGAGGCGGTCACCGGTGATATCCCCACCTTTGAGAAAAAAGAGGTGGACGAGGCGGTGGAGAACGTAGCGGTGGCCGGCCTGCTCCTCCAGCTTTCCGGCAAGGCGGGGGAGGAACTCTCGGCCCTTTTTGACGAGATGAACGCCATGGAGACGGCGGAGGCCCGCGTGTACAAGGCCCTGGACAAGCTGGAGGCCGTCATTCAGCACAACGAGGCCCCGCTGGACACCTGGCTCCCGCTGGAGTATGACCTGAACCGCACCTATGCCTCCGAAGAGTGCGCCCCCTTCCCCTTCCTGAAGGAACTGCGGGAGGAGGCTCTGCGGGAGACGGAGCGAAAGGTGAAAGACGTGCCTGCGGCGGCGCAGAAATAAAACAGCGCGCTCCCCGGATGGACTTGACAAATGGGGAGCGCGTGTTTATCATACAATATGTTCAAAATAGAACTATTTAAAGGAGGCCATCATGTCCCCTGATTTCTGGAACATCCTGTCTCTGGCCCGCCGCCTCTACGCGCAGGCCCTGGAGGAAGCCGCCGTGCCTTACGGCCTGACCCGCATGGAGCTGAATATCCTGCTCTTTCTGGACCGGCATCCCGATCTGGATACGGCCGCAGATATCATTGAGCGCCAGGGCCTGAGCAAGTCCCATGTGTCCCTGGCGGCGGCCGATCTGGCGCGCCGGGGCTTTCTCCGCCGGATCATCTCCAGAGGAGACCGCAGGCGGGTCCATCTGGCGGTGCAGCCTGCCGCCGGGGAGGCGGTGGCGGCGGGCCGGGCCGCCCAGGAGCGATTTTTTGCCCGGCTGACCCGGGGGCTGGAGCCGGAGGAGATCCGGAGCGTGGAGCGCGGCCTGGCCCGGATGGCCCGTAATCTGGAAGAGATGCCATTTTAAAAGGAGAGACCCTGCATGCTTTATACCATTCTCATCTGTTTTCTGGCCGGCGCCGGCGCCGGTCTGGGCACCGGTTTTGCCGGTATGAGCGCCGCGGCGGTGATCAGCCCGGTGCTCATTACCTTTCTGCACATGAACGCCTATCAGGCCGTGGGCGTTGCGCTGGCCAGCGACGTACTGGCCAGCGCGGTCAGCGCCTGGATCTATCACCGCAATAAAAATCTGGACGTAAAGAACGGGCTGGTGATGATGATTTCCGTCCTGTGCTTTACGATGGTGGGGAGCTGGGTCTCCAGCCAGGTGCCCAATCAGACCATGGGCAGCTTCTCCGTGTTCATGACGCTGCTGCTGGGCGTCAAGTTCATCGTCCGCCCTGTGATGACCAGCAAGGAGGCCATGGCGGCCGTCAGCCCCCGGAAGCGGTTCATGCAGTCGGTGGTGTGCGGCGTTCTGGTGGGCTTTATCTGCGGCTTCGTGGGAGCGGGCGGCGGAATGATGATGCTTCTCATCCTCACCAGCGTCCTGGGGTATGAGCTCAAGACCGCGGTGGGGACCAGCGTGTTCATCATGGCCTTTACCGCCTTCACCGGCTCGGTGAGCCATTTTGTCATCGGCGGGATGCCCGACCTGCGGGTCCTGGTACTGTGTGTGCTCTCCACCCTGCTCTGGGCGCGCGTCGCCGCCAGGCTGGCCAACCGGGCCGACCCCCGCACCCTGAACCGGGCCACCGGCGTGATCCTGGTGGTGCTGGGGGTGGTGGTCCTGGGCTTCCAGGCGCTGACCTGAGGCCCATTTCCGGAGACCCGGTACGGCAAAAAGCCGCCGCGGAACACTGTCCGCGGCGGCTTTTCCTGTATCATTGGGCCAGAAAAGACCGGGAGGCCCCCAGAGCCTGCTCCAGAGGATCGTGCTCCATGTCCAGCCAGAGCACGTCCCTGTCCTTTTTGAACCAGACCACCTGCCGCTTGGCAAAGCGCTTGATGGCCCGGCCCAGCTCGTCGGCCAGGGCGTCCAGAGAGGGGATCTCCCCGGTGAGATACCGGAGGATGTAGCGGTACTCCAGCCCCAAAGCGTCCAGAAAGGCGTCGGTAGCGCCCTGAGCCCGGAGCCGGGCCACCTCGTCGATCATGCCGGCGTCGATGCGCCGGTGCAGCCGCTCGTCGATGCGGCGGCACACCACCTCCCGGGGGTAGTTGACCCCCAGCAGGAGACACTGGTAGCGGGGAGAGCGGGGGGCATCGGACAATTCCTCGCCGGAGAGGAGCTTCTCCAGCGTGCGCACCAGGCGCTGATGGTTCTTCTCCTCGCCGCCGGAGAGGGTGCGGCCGGTCTTTTCCCGGAACAGGGCATAGAGCTCGTCGGCGCTCTTCTCCTCCAGCTCCGCGCGCAGGGCCGGGTCGGGCCGGGCGTCCCGGAAGGTATAGCCCTCGGTGACAGAGCGGACATAGAGCCCGGTGCCCCCCACAAGGATGGGGACCTTCCCCCGGGAGAGGATGCCGTCGATGGCCTCATAGGCGTCCCGCTGGAACTGGGCCACCGAGTAGGACTCGTTGGGCTCCACCACGTCCAGCAGGTGATGGGGCACGCCGTCCATCTCCTCGGCCGTTACCTTTCCGGTGCCCAGGTCCAGCCCCCTGTACACCTGGCGGGAGTCGGCTGAGACGATCTCGCCCCCCACACGCTTGGCCAGCGCCACTCCCAGCCCGCTCTTGCCGCAGGCGGTGGTGCCCAGGATTACGATCAGTTTCGGCAGGGCCATAGTCCCCACTCCTTATCCCCTAAAATCATACTAAAACATGTTTTATAGCGCGGAGCACGCTCCGCATCAAATCATCTTATCTTAACATAAAAGGGGCCCGGCGGCAACCGCCGCCGGGCCCCGGCAGTAGAGGGAAGCGAAGGACTCAGCCGGCCAGGGGAGAGACGCCCAGCAGGGCGTTCACGCCGGCGGCGGAGAGGTAGTAGTGGCCCTCAAAAGCGATGGCGGACACGGTCACGTCCCTGCCGTCCACGCTGACGGTGATGTCGGCGGGGGACTGGGCGGCGGGGGCCTGCATGGGCAGGGTGACCACGGCGCCGTCATAGGCCGCGCCGGTGGTAACGGTCACACGGCCGTCCCAGCCCACGTTGAACTGGGCCTCGCTGCCGGAGAACAGGAAGGCCAGGTCACGCAGGCGGTAGTAGGTGGTGCCGTCGGCCAGGGTGATGGCGGCGGCGGTGCCGGTCTGACCTCCGGCCAGGGTCACGTTATCCGCCAGAGAGAGCACGCCGGCATAGGCGTCCAGATTCAGGGATGCGCTGTAGGGGGTCTCCAGCTGGCCGTTGTTCACCAGAGCAATGAGCTTGGCCCGGGCGGGATTGTCAAGCTGCAGGTCCACGCCGGTGATCTTCCAGTTGTTGTCCACGGCGGGGGCCACAGGGGAGTGCTCGGCAAAATAGGCCACGATCATGTCACGGATGGCGTTGGAGGACTCCCATTCCTTCTTGCCGGAGACGAGGCCCTGGCTCTTCAGGGCGGAGGAGTAGCGGTAGTTGTTCACCGCCAGGGTCAGTTCCTGGTCGTCGGCCAGGGGAGCACCCTGGAACATCACGTTCTTGATGCGCTCTCCCTTGGGCTGGGACAGGTCGATCTCATAGTCCACGCCGGCGAACATGTCGTAGAGATAGCCGGGGTACTCGGGGTCGAAGGAGATGCTCAGGTCGCCGGGGACCCACTGGTTGTAGCACTCAGCGGACCACTCCATGTAGGCCTTGAGCTCCTTGCCGGTGACGGGGACCCGGTAGAGGGTATTGTCGAACTTGTAGATGTCAAAGATATTGCCGTAGTTGATGTCGCCCTCGGGCAGGTCGCTGGTGTCCTTGAACAGGGCGGCGGCGGATACGTCGGCGCCGGAGGCCTCCAGCTGGATGCGGTTGATCAGATCCATGACGGCGGTGTCCTCCAGCTTGCCCTGGGGCAGGCCGGCGATCTCATTGGCGGGCTGGAATTTGGCGGTGGTGGTGCCCAGGGCGGAGCCGCCCTCGCCGTCCGCGCCGGAGCCGCCCTGGATGAAGTCGATGGTCTTCTGATGGGCCTCCTTCACCAGGGGGATGGAGCGGATCTCCTCGCTGGGAGTGACGCCGTTCATGTCAACCACTTCCACGGAGGAGGCGGTGACGTTTTTGGCGCTGTCCAGCGTCAGGTCAAAGCGGACGATATCCCGGCCGCCGTTGCGGGCGCCGCCGATGACGGTGGAGCCCTGCTGGTCCTTGACCACCACGTGGTTATGGGCCACCTGGAGCACGTCGACCTCCGGGTTGTCGTCCAGGATCTTCTGAGCGGAGTCGGAGCCGTTCTCCTCGTCGAACTCGGCATACATGCCCATGTGGGCCGAGACCACGATCACGTCGGCCTGACCGCCGATCTCGGCAATGGCGGCCTTGACGGCGGTGTTGGCAGCGGAATAGGCGCAGTCCTCAACGCCCTCCTTGCCGCCGTCCCAGATGGGCACGTCGGGGGTGACCACGCCGATGACGGCCACCTTCACGCCGCCCTTCTCCACGATGGTCCAGCCGGCGCCGGTGACAGGCTTGGCGCCGGCGTCCTTGACGTTGGCGGCCAGCACCGGGAAGTCGGCCTGGCCCAGGATCTTGCGCATGGTGGAAATGCCCCAGTTGAACTCGTGGTTGCCCAGAGTCATGGCGTCATAGCCCATGAAATTCATGGCGGCGATGACGGGATGGGGCTGGTCGGGGGTCTTGTTGTAGATGTCGTCGGTCATGATGGTGCCCTGGATATCGTCGCCGGCATCGATGAGGATGGTGTTGGGATTCTCGTCCCGAACTTGCTGGATGTAGGTGTAGAGGCGGGCCATGCCGTTGTTGGTGCTTTCCTTGTTGTCCTCATAGCTGTAGCCCCAGATGTTGCCGTGCATGTCGGAGGTGCCCAGGATGGTGATATGGGTCTCGCCGGCGGCAAAAGCGGCCGGCATCAGGGAGAGCAGCATGGCCGCCGTCATGAGGGCGGTCAGAAGCGTGCGCAGGGGACGTTTTTTCATGAGATCCACTCCTTTACAGACGATATGGCGGAAGGACCGGCGGTCCGGGGCATGGGACCGCCCTTCTACCATAGTTTACCGCAAAACGGCGGAAAAGTCGATACGCCGGGAGCGGGTTCTCTGTTTTTTTACCGGGAGAATACCGAATGGATGCCGGGAACGGGGAGGGGCATGGATTTATTCATAATTTTCCCCTTTTTTATCGGGATGGGTTGTGATATACTTTAACCTGATATTTTGCAGACATTGGTTATCCCCGTACCATACGAGAAAGGTGATCTGACCAGACATGAATATTCTCAAAAAGCTGTTTGGCAACAGCTCCGCCAAGGAGCTCAGGGCCATCAATCCCATTGTGGATAAGATCGAGAAGCTGGACGCGGAGTACTCCGCCCTCACCGACGAGCAGCTCAAGGCCAAGACGCCGGAGTTCAAGGAGCGCCTGAGAAACGGCGAGACCCTGGACGACATCCTGCCCGAGGCCTTCGCCGCCTGCCGGGAGGCGGCCTGGCGCGTACTGGGCATGAAGCCCTACCGGGTGCAGCTCATCGGCGGCATCATCCTGCACCAGGGCCGCATCGCCGAGATGAAGACCGGCGAGGGCAAGACCCTGGTGGCCACCCTGCCCGCCTACCTCAACGCCCTGGCCGGCGAGGGCGTGCACATCGTCACCGTCAACGACTACCTGGCCAAGCGCGACAGCGAGTGGATGGGCAAGGTGTACCGCTTCATGGGCCTGACCGTGGGCCTCATCATCCACGATGTGCCCCCCCAGATGCGCAAGGCGTCCTACCAGGCCGACATCACCTACGGCACCAACAACGAGTTCGGCTTTGACTACCTGCGGGACAACATGGCCATCTACGCCGGCGAGATGGTCCAGCGGGGCCACTCCTTCGCCATTGTGGACGAGGTGGACTCCATCCTCATCGACGAGGCCCGCACCCCCCTCATCATCAGCGGCCAGGGCGACCAGTCCACCCAGCTCTACACCATCGTGGACAATTTTGTCTCCCGCCTGAAGGGCAAGCGGGTGGCCAGCGTGGACACCAAGGAGGAGGAGGACCCCGACGAGGACGCAGACTACATCGTGGACGAAAAGGCCAAGACCGTCACCCTGACGGCCCGGGGCATCAAAAAGGCCGAGCAGGCCTTCAATCTGGAGAACCTGGCCGACGTGGAGAACACCACGTTGTCCCACCACATCAATCAGGCCATCCGGGCCCGGGGCCTGATGAAGCGGGACATCGACTACGTGGTTAAGGACGGCGAGGTCATCATCGTGGACGAGTTCACCGGACGCCTGATGTACGGCCGCCGGTACTCCGAAGGCCTGCACCAGGCCATCGAGGCCAAGGAGCATGTCACCGTGGCCCGGGAGTCCAAGACCCTGGCCACCATCACCTTCCAGAACTACTTCCGCCTGTACGGCAAGCTCTCGGGCATGACGGGCACCGCCATGACCGAGGAGGAGGAGTTCGGCACCATCTACTCTCTGGATATCGTGGAGATCCCCACCAACAAGCCCCTGGCCCGGAAGGACAACCCCGACGTGGTCTACAAGACCGAGCGGGGCAAGTACCGCGCCATTGTGGGCCAGATCGAGGAGTGCCACAAGAAGGGCCAGCCCGTGCTGGTGGGCACCATCTCCATCGAGAAGTCGGAGCAGCTCTCTGAAATGCTCAAGCGCAAGGGCATCAAGCATAACGTCCTCAACGCCAAGTTTCACGAAAAGGAAGCTGAGATTGTGGCCCAGGCCGGCAAGTTCGGCGCCGTCACCGTGGCCACCAACATGGCCGGCCGCGGCACCGACATCATGCTGGGCGGCAACGCCGAGTTCCTGGCCAAGGCCGACCTGAAGAAGGCGGGCCTCAGCGACGAGCTCATTGCCGAGTCCACCGGCTTTGCCGAGACCGACAACCAGGAGATCCTGGAGGCCCGGCGCATGTTCAAGGAGGCCGAGGCCAAATACAAGGAGTCCATCAAGGAGGAGGCCGAGAAGGTCCGCTCCGTGGGCGGACTGTTCATTCTGGGCACCGAGCGGCACGAGTCCCGCCGTATCGACAACCAGCTCCGCGGCCGTGCCGGCCGCCAGGGCGACCCCGGCGAGACCCGGTTCTACCTGTCCCTGGAGGACGACATCATGCGCCTGTTCGGCTCCGAACGGGTCATGGGCATGATGGAGAAGCTGGGCGTGGACGAGGATACCCCCATCGACGCCAAGATGCTCTCGGGCGCCATCGAGAACGCCCAGAAGCAGGTGGAGTCCCGCAACTTCCAGACCCGTAAGACGGTGCTGGAGTACGACGACGTGATGAACACCCAGCGCGAGGTCATCTACAAGCAGCGCCGCCAGGTACTGGACGGCGAGAACCTGAAGGACAACATCCAGAAGATGCTCCGCACCGTGGTGGAGAACGCCGTCATGGGCCACGTGGGCGAGCAGAAGCACGTGGACGCCGAGACCTGGCGGGAGGTGTGCGCCCCCTTCCGGGGACTGTTCCTGCGGCCTGACGAGTTCAAGTTCACCGACGGCGAGCTGGAGCAGTACACCCCCCAGCAGCTCTCCGACATGCTGCTGGAGCGGGCCGCCGACATCTATGCCCGCAAGGAGAAGGAGCTGGGCGAGCCCCTGATGCGTGAGCTGGAGCGGGTGATGATGCTGCGGGTGGTGGACGAGTACTGGATGGACAACATCGACGCCATGCAGGAGCTGCGCCAGGGCATCGGCCTGCGGGCTTACGGCCAGAGCGACCCGGTGGTCGAGTACAAGCGCGAGGGCTACGAGATGTTCGAGAACATGATTGCGGCCATCCAGGAGGAGACCATCCGCCGCATCTATCTGGCCCGGGTCCAGGTAGGCGGCGCGGTCAAGCGCGAGCGGGTGGCCAAGGTCACCGGCGAGTCGGGCGGCAGCGACCAGACCGTGAAGAAGCAGCCGGTCAAGAAGCAGGGAAAGATCGGCCGAAACGACCCCTGCCCCTGCGGCAGCGGAAAGAAGTGGAAAAAGTGCGACTGCGCCGAGTACCACGGCCCTGAGTATCAATAAGGAAGAGCCGCATATCCGCAAAACCTGAGCCCCCTCGGAGAGCGGAGGGGGTATCGCGCCGCTGTGCGGCGCGTATCCAGGGGGAACTGGTTCCCCCTGGAAGGCGCGGCCGGGAAGCGAAGCGACGCGTTTTCCGCAGAAAACGCCCGCGCCTTCCGGGTACCACGGCCCTGAGTATCAATAACAAAGAGAGCCGCCGGGCCGCGGGGCCCGGCGGAGCATGACTGTGATATATGAGAGAAGCGGAATGAGACAGACCGGCCCGGCCGGAGAGGGCCCATTCTGCTTTTCTCGCTTGTTGAGGATCTGAGTATGGTAATTACGGAATCTGTCAAACAGGGCATCCCCGTTCTGCACTGCGACGGCTTTGACGCCGCCGGCGGGGTGGCCCATGGCTTCTCCACCCGGGAGGGGGGCGTCAGTGAGGGAATCTACGCCTCGCTGAACCTGGGCTTCTGCCGGGGGGACGACCGGGAAAAGGTGCTGGAGAACTACCGGCGCTGGTGCCGGGCCATCGGCGCCGACTACGAGGGACTGGTCCTCTCCAATCAGGTCCACGGGGACGTGGTGCGCACGGTGACCCTGGCCGACCGGGGCAGGGGCATCCACAGCAAGGGGGACTATGAGGCCGACGGCCTCATCACCGATATCCCCGGAGTGTGCCTGACCATCTTCGGGGCCGACTGCCTGCCCATCCTGCTCTACGATCCGGAGCGCCGTGTGGCCGCCGCGGTCCACGCCGGCTGGCGGGGCACTGCCAACGGCATCGTGAACCGGGCGGTGGAGAAGATGGTGAACGTCTACGGCTCCCGGCCGGCCAACATCCTGGCCGCCATCGGCCCGGGCATCTCCAAGTGCTGCCTTGAGACCGATGAGGACGTGCCCAACGCCCTGAGCGGGGCCCTGGGGGCTGCCGCGCTGCGTTACATGGAGATGCGGGGGGACGGCAAGTTCCACGTGGACCTGAAGGGCCTCAACGCCCTGCGGCTGGAGAAGCTGGGCCTGGAGCCGGAGCATATCGCCGTGTCCGATGTATGCACCATGTGCCAGCATGACCGTTTCTGGTCCCACCGCTACACCAGGGGTGAGCGGGGGAGCCAGGCCGCCATGATCCAGCTGCTGTGATGGGAAAACGGCAGCGTATGGCCCTGGGGGCCCTGGCCCTGCTGCTGGCGGCGGGACTGGCCGGCTGCGGCGCTCCGCCGGAGCCGTCGCCAACACCGGCGGCCACGGCAAGCCCCAGCCCCACGCCGCAGGCCCGGCCCATGGAATTCGCCCTGCCCTGCTACCCCCAGGCCAGCTTTCATCCCATTACGGGGACGGGGCGGACCAACCTGGCCCTGGCGGGGCTGATGTACGACGGCCTTTACGAGCTGGACCAGAGCTTTGAGCCCCGGCCCGCCCTGGCGGTGAGCCATACCGTGTCGGAAAACGGCCTGGTGTGGACCTTCACCCTGCGGCAGGGGGTGACCTTCTCCGACGGCAGCCCCCTGACCCCCGCCGATGTGGTCTATTCCCTGGATCTGGCCCGCTCCAGCGCCCTCTACGCCGCCCGGCTGGCCCAGGTGGCCGGGGTGCGGGCGGGAGAGGGAACCGTGGAGGTGACCCTCTCCGCCCCCAACGGCGCTCTGCCCGCCCTGCTGGACGTCCCCATTATCCGGCAGGGGAACGACCAGCGTCCGGCGGGCACCGGACTCTATGTGCTGGAGGGAGACGACACCGGCCTGAGCCTCCGCCGCCGCTCCGGCGGCTGGCGGCAGGGCACGCCGGAGCCCGAGACCATCCCCCTGCGTCCGGTGGAGCAGGCCGAGGACCTGGTCTATCTCTTCGATACCAGGGAGATCTCCCTGGCGGACACGGACTTCACCGGGACCAACTCCCTGGGCTTTTCCGGCAGCTTTGAGACGGTGGACTACCCCACGGCGGACATGCTTTTCGTGGGCTTCAATACCGCCGGCGGGGTGTGCCGGGACGCGGCGGTCCGCCGGGCGCTGAGCCTGGGGATGGACCGCACCACCATCTGTACCGGCCTGCTCTCCCGCCACGCCGCGGAGGCCGTGCTGCCCGTCCACCCGGGTTCCGCCGCCTACGACAAAACACTGGCGGAGACGGCGGCCTATTCCCCCCAGGCTATGGCCCAGGGACTGGAGCAGGCGGGCTGGAGCAAGAGCGGCGGGAAATACAGCCGTTGGGGCCGGCAGATGGAGCTGACGCTGCTGGTGAACCAGGACAGCGCCTGCAAGCTGGACGTGGCCGACGAGCTGGCCCGTGAGCTGACGGCCGCCGGAGTCGGGGTGACGGTGAAGAAGCTGGCCTGGAGCGACTATGTGGACGCGCTGGAGAGGGGCGACTTCGACCTCTATCTGGGCGAGGTGCTACTCACCGGGGATTTTGACCCCTCGCCGCTGCTGGCGGGAGGCGCCCTCAACTACGGAAAGTATACCGGCGGGGAGCTGACCGGCGCCCTGTCCGCCTGGCGGGCGGCCCAGGGGGCGGCCCGGACCGCGGCAGGCCGGGTCTTTTACACCCGGCTGCTGGAGGAGGCGCCTTTTACGGTGCTCTGCTTCAAGAACCGCTCGGCCCTGACCCAGTGGGGACAGGTGTCGGGCATGACGCCCACCCAGCAGAACCTGTTTTACCGCTTTGCGGACTGGGAAGTGACAAAATAAAGCGGGATTTTCGGCAAAAGCCCGGCATTTTCCCGGCTTGCGGCCCGGCCCTGGACGCATTACAATAGGAATGGAAAAACAGGCCCGCCGTTTCCGGCGTGGATACAGAGAAACCAGCGCGACGAAACCGAACGAAAGACATAGACATAAAGGGGTTATGGAAATGGGTAACGTATTTCGCTGCTACGCAGAAAAGAAGCCCGGCTTCGATGTGGAGGCCCGCCGCCTGTACGGCGAGCTGAAGAACGAGCTGGGGCTGGAGGGACTGACCGGGGTGCGCATCCTCCACCGGTACGACGTGGAGGGCGTGGATCAGGCCACCTATCAGGCCATCCGCACCACCGTGCTCAGCGAGCCCCAGGTGGACGCGGCGTATGACGAGACCTTCCCCGACGTCCCCGGCGACGACCGGCTCTTTGCCGTGGAGGCCCTGCCCGGCCAGTACGACCAGCGCTCCGACTCGGCCTCCCAGTGCGTGCAGCTGCTCACCGGCGGGGAGCGGCCCCTGGTGGCCGCCGCCACGGTGTATATCCTCCAGGGCCAGGTCAGCGAGGAGGAGCTGGCCAGGGTCAAAAAGTACCTCATCAACCCGGTGGAGAGCCGGGAGGCCGGCCTGGACCGGGTGGACACCCTGAAGCGGGAGTACGCCGTCCCCGCCGACGTGGCGGTGCTGGAGGGCTTCTGCTCCAAGGATGAGCAGGGCCTAGCCGCCATGCTCTCCGATTACGGACTGGCTATGGACCTGGCCGACCTGAAGTTCCTCCAGGCGTATTTCCGGGACGAGGAACGCCGGGACCCCACCCTGACTGAGCTGCGGGTGGTGGACACCTACTGGTCCGACCACTGCCGCCACACCACCTTCTCCACCCACATCGACTCGGTGGAGATCCTGGACGAGGACGTGAAGGCCGCCTATCAGATGTACCTCTCCGCCCGGGAGGAGGTCTATGGGAAAGAAAAGGCCGCCGTCCGCCCCCAGACCCTGATGGACCTTGCCACCATCGCCGGCAAGGTGCTCAAGAAGCGGGGCGTGCTGAAGCACCTGGACGAGAGTGAGGAGATCAACGCCTGCTCGGTCCACGTCACCGCCACGGTGGACGGGGAGGAGCAGGACTGGCTGCTCATGTTCAAGAACGAGACCCACAACCACCCCACCGAGATCGAGCCCTTCGGCGGCGCGGCCACCTGCATCGGCGGCGCCATCCGGGACCCCCTGTCCGGCCGCTCCTATGTCTATCAGGCCCTGCGCGTCACGGGCTGCGGCGACCCCCGCACCCCCCTGAGCAAGACCATCGAGGGCAAGCTGCCCCAGCGCAGGCTGGCCCAGACCGCCGCGGCGGGTTATTCCTCCTCCGGCAACCAGATCGGCCTGGCCACCGGCCATGTGGCCGAGGTCTACCACAGCGGCTATGTGGCCAAGCACCTGGAGGTGGGCGCCGTGGTGGGCGCCGCTCCCGCGGCCAACGTGGTGCGGGAAGTCCCCGCCCCCGGCGACGTGGTCATCCTGCTGGGCGGCCGCACCGGACGGGACGGTATCGGCGGCGCCACCGGCTCCTCCAAGAGCCATAACAAGAAATCTCTGGCCACCATGGCCTCTGAGGTGCAGAAGGGCAACGCCCCCGAGGAGCGCAAGATCCAGCGCCTGTTCCGCAGCGGTGACGTGACCCGTATGATCAAGCGGTGCAACGACTTTGGCGCCGGCGGCGTCAGCGTGGCCATCGGCGAGCTGGCCGACGGATTGTCCATCGACCTGGACGCGGTGCGCAAGAAGTACGACGGCCTGGACGGCACCGAGCTTGCCATTTCCGAGAGCCAGGAGCGCATGGCTGTGGTGGTGGCTGAGGCGGACGCCGACAAGTTCATCGCCGCCGCCGGGGCCGAGAACCTGGAGGCCTACATTGTGGCCCGGGTCACTGAGGAGCCCCGCATGGTGATGACCTGGCGGGGCAGGAAGGTGGCCGACCTGAGCCGGGCCTTCCTGAACACCAACGGCGCGGCCAAGCATACCTGCGTCACCGTGCCCGACTACTTTACGCCTGAGAGCCTGTTCCACAAGGGAAGCCTGCGCTCCACCGCCGCCAGCCTCAAGACCGCCAGCCGCCGGGGCCTCGTCGAGCGGTTCGACGGCTCCATCGGCGCGGGCTCGGTGCTCATGCCCTTCGGCGGCAAAACGCAGCGCACCCCCGCCCAGGCCATGGCCGCCCTGCTGCCCGTGGGTCCCGGCCATACCACCGACACCTGCTCGGTGATGGCCTGGGGCTTCGATCCCTACCTGATGGAACGAAACCCCTACACCGGCGCCTTCGTGTCGGTGCTCACCTCCATGGCCAAGCTGGTGGCCGCGGGCTGCGACCCCAAGGCGGCCTACGCCTCCTTCCAGGAGTATTTTGAAAAGCTGCGGGACGAGCCCGCGCGCTGGGGCAAGCCCTTCGCCGCGCTGCTGGGCGCCCTGACCGCCCAGCTGGGCCTGGGCGTGGCCGCCATCGGCGGCAAGGACTCCATGTCCGGCTCCTTCCTGGACATGGACGTGCCCCCCACCCTCATCTCCTTCGCCATCGCCCCCGCCAGGGCCGGGGACGTGCTCTCCCCCGAGTTCAAGGCCGCCGGCCACCCGGTGTACCTCTTCCAGGCGGAAAACGCCCTGGACTGCGGCGAGATCAACCAGTGCTTTGCCCATGTCCATGAACTGTGCGCCGCCGGTAAGGTGAAGGCCGCCTGGGCTGTGGAGGAGAACGTGGCCGAGGGTATCATGAAGATGTCCTTCGGCAATGAGATCGGCTTTGCCGCCCGGGAGGACGTGCCCAACGTGTGGTACGGCGTGCGCAGCGGCGCCATCATCGCCGAGTGTGACGGCGAGGTGGAGGGCGGCCTCCTGCTGGGCTGCACCACTGAGGAGCCCGTCATCAAACTGCCCGGCGAGGAGGCTCCCATTTCCGAGCTGCTCTCCATCTCCGAGCATGTGCTGGAGGAGGTCTATCCCACCCGTACCGGCGACGCCGGCACCCCGCCCCTGCTGACCTGCGCCCAGCGCGCTCCCATTGTGGCAAAGAGCCGCATCGCCCGGCCCAGGGCGGTTATCCCCGTGTTCCCCGGCACCAACTGCGAGTATGACACCGCCGCCGCCTGCGAGCGGGCGGGCATCGCGCCCGAGATCCTGGTGGTGCGCAATCTGAGCTCGGCCACCCTGGCCCAGTCGGCCCAGGCCCTGGAGAGCGCCATCCGCTCCGCCCAGATGGTGGTGCTGCCCGGCGGCTTCTCCGGCGGCGACGAGCCCGACGGCTCGGCCAAGTTCATCTGCTCCTTCCTCCGCAACCCCCGCATTACCGACGCCATCCACGACCTGCTGAAAAACCGGGACGGCCTGATGCTGGGTATCTGCAACGGCTTCCAGGCCCTGGTCAAGCTGGGTCTGGTGCCCTACGGCGAGATCCGGCCCATGGACGAGAACTGCGCCACCCTGACCTTCAACAACATCGGCCGCCACCAGAGCCGGTATGTGACCACCCGCATCGCGTCGGTCCGCTCCCCCTGGATGCTCAAGAGCCAGGTGGGCGACCTTCACGCCATCCCCATCAGCCACGGCGAGGGCCGCTTTGTGGCCCCCCAGAGCCTGCTGGACCAGCTGGCGGCGAACGGCCAGGTGGCCACCCAGTACGTGGACGCCGACGGCATCCCCTCCATGGATATCGACGTGAACCCCAATGGCTCCCTCATGGCCATCGAGGGCATCTTCTCCCCGGACGGCCGGGTGTTCGGCAAGATGGGCCATTCCGAGCGGCGGGGCGAGTACGTGGGAAAGAACATCCCCGGCGACAAGCACCAGCCCCTCTTCGAGAGCGGCGCGGCCTACTTCGCCTGATACTGCGGCCCTGAGACCCATATGCTGCAAACAAAACGCTCCGCGGGAGAAAAGTCCCGCGGAGCGTTTTTGGTTCTGCTCAGTTGGCCTGTTCCGGGTGCGGTCCCCGCCTGTCATCCTCTCCTGCGGAACGTATATCGTATGCCGGTGGGGATGGCAGAGCACAGACGGAGCGGAATGAGTTTACATATTATTCACAGACGATTTAAAAACTGTCCAATTCTTGGCGGGGAAAGCGTGGTATCCTATAGGTGCAGTCAGGGAATACCCAAACAACACCGCCCCAGGCTGCGGGGGCGGACAAAAGACAACATGGGCGTGCCTGTGTTTCTAAATAGAGTTAAATACGTGTTTTTCATTTACCTCCTCTCTCTCTTTTCAAAAAAGCTGAAGCCCATCCGAACCGGATGGGCTTCGGCTTTTGCCATTTAAAAAAGGACGCTCATACTAAAACCTGACGCGGCATCATGCGGAACGCATGATGCCAGTGCGCGCAGCGCACGGAATTTCAAATGAAAGCTTTTATTTGAAATTAGTATCAGTCAAACACATCCATACCGGGGACGGGAATGATGCCCAGGACTTCCTCCCGGGCGCGCCGGGCGGCCTCCGCGTCTCCGTGAACAATGCTTTCATAGATCCGGATATGGGTATCGTCCATGGCGTCCGGAGGCAGGCCGGCCTCTACCCTGCGGCGGGTGCGGGTGCTGACCATGTGGGCGATATGCCGCCGGATGAGCTGCTGCACCATAAAATAGACGTCTTTATAGAGACTGTTATGGCCCATCTTGACCACCTGGTAGTGAAACGCCAGATCAGCGTCCACCACCCGGTCCAGCAGCTCCTGGTCGTCAATGTTCCTGTGAAATTCCTTCGTGTCCGCGTTGTACTGCTCCAGCAGTTCGTAGAGCCTGGCTTTTTCCTCCTCCGTGGCGTACTGGATGGCCAGATTCATGCACTCGCCCTCCAGCAGGTTGCGCAGCTGCTGCACCTCGCGGTATTTTTCGTCATCGTCGTAAAATACGGCGATCTCGCTGAGAAAAGGCCGCAGAGAAAAGGAGCGGACGAAGGAACCCTCGCCCACCCGGGTCTCGATGATACCCAGCGTGCTGAGCTTCTGCAGGGCCATGCGGACGCTCAGACGGTTGACGCCGAACATCTCCGCAAATTCCCCTTCCGAGGGGATCTTGTCCCCTGCTTTCCATACGCCGTCCGCAATGTCCTGCTTGATGGAGGCACATACCTGATCCACCACAGACATGCGGGTAATTTTTTGCCGTTTCCGGGCCGGCCGAACCCGTTCGTTTTCCATTTCAGTATCCACCTGACTTGCTTTCCCGCTGAGAAGTATTCCATATCAAACGGGTATGTTATATTATTTTACATTCTAATTATATAGAAAAAACCTCGGTTTGTCACCCTGTATTTTCAGAATATTGGGAAGCGGCAGGAACAACAGGTCACAGGACGCACAGGAACCGGAGCAGGCCGTAGTAGAGAAACGAAATCACTGTAAATACGGCCACCATGGGCATGGTCTTCCAGGTCATGGAGGAGAAGGGAACATGGAAATCCTCGGCGCACAGGGTCAGGCAGATATGGATGGGGGAGATCTGCATGGCCGCATAGGTCATACACATGAGAAGGATGAACAGGGGCAGGGCGGGCGCGCCCCCCAGGGAGGCCATGGCCATGGGCATGCAGAGCACGATGATGGCCTGGGTACCCGCCACGATGGAGCCGAAGAAAAAGATCAGGGCAAAGACCAGGAAGGTGGGAATGGGCAGGGCGGAGAAGAATGCGGGCAGCGCTTCGATGACGCCGGTGGCGGCGAGTACCTCTTTGAAGATCATTACCAGCCAGGTGCTGACCAGGAGCCGGCCCTCAAAGGCGGTGCGGAAAAAGGGCAGTATCTCGGAGAAGGTAAAACGGTCCACAAAGAAATTGAGTACGATGCAGATGAGGACGGCCGCCTCCACCGGCAGCTTGAAGAGCAGGATAAGCGCGATGGCAAGGACGATGCTCCAGGTGCAGTGGAGCAGCATCGCTGCATAATAGGATTTGGGGTGGTCGGGGACCATGCCGGTATCCCGGGGCACCCGGCGCAGATAGACCAGCCAGCCCGTCAGAAAGAGGGCGGCCACCATGGGCAGCATGGCCATCACGAAGCCGCTCACCGTCACCAGACCGCCGGTAAGGCCCACAGCGATGAAGGTGGAGGCATAGGTGGGGAGAAAACTCTCGGACACATGGCGGAAGTAGGAGGTGACGGCGGCCTTCTCCTCAGTGGAGAGAGCATCCCCCACGCTGTCCCGGACGATGGGGCCGCAGATGAGGACCGTGCTGGCCGCCGGCAGGCAGCCCAGCAGGAAGGGGGCTGCCGAGGCGTTGATGCGGCGGTTGTTGAACAATCCGTTGAGGGCGGTGAGACAGCCGCTGAGGTTTTTCCGGTGCTCCAGCATCCGCTGGAGGAAGGTGATGCAGTAAAAGACCAGAAGGGCCTCTATGGTGGTCCAGCCGGTGGCGCCGGCGACGATAGCATGCCAGGCGGTGGGGAGCGGGAGGCGATAGAGCAGGATGGCGGCCGCGGTGGCGGCGGCCACTGCCAGGGACAGGGGCTTTTTCAGCCACATGACCAGAATGATGATGCAGAAGATCAGGACCAGCTTCAGTATTTCCATGGGAACACGCCCTTTCGCCGGGCCGGAAGGCGCCGGATAGTAGGAAAGCAGCCTTTCCAGCCTGCAGGGCGGGAAAGGCTGCTTCCTTGAGGATAGGGAGAAATAAGAGAAGGGATGGAAAAAAGCAGAGTTACTCGATGACGACCTTCCGGCAGGTGGCCAGGAATTCGTCGCTCATCTCCTGGCCGATGCCGGGCAGCTCGGGAACGGTGTAGAAGCCGTTCTCAGGCTTGTAGTAGTGAGTACCGGCATTGATGAACTCGGTCAGCAGGTTGGCGTTGTGCTCCTCATGGATGGTGAAGTTGGGGATGGCCGCCTCTACGTGCAGGGCGGCGGCAGTGGCGATGGGGCCGCCGCAGACGTGGATCTGGACGCCCATGTCATAGACCTGGGCCATGTCGCAGATCTTCTTGGTCTCGGTGATGCCGCCGGTGTTGCACAGGTCGGGCTGGATCACGGACAGGGTGCGGTCCTCGAAGAACTGGCGGAAGCCCCAGCGGGTGTAGCTGCGCTCGCCGGTGGCCAGGGGCAGGTCGCACTTCTCCTTGATGTGGCGGAAGTTGCTGGCGTTCTCGGGGCTGGTGGGCTCCTCGAAGTACATGATGTGATAGGGCTCCAGGGCCTTGCCCAGCTCGGCGGCGGTGTTGGCGTCCAGCAGGGAGTGGATCTCCACGATGATGTCCAGGTCGGGGCCGCCGGCCTCGCGGCAGGCGGCGATGCGCTCCACAGAGCGCTTCAGGTCATGATAGCGGTAGCAGCCGCGGATCTGAGTGCCCTGGGTGCCCCAGATCTGGGGCAGGGGAGTGGAGGCGTCGGTGGGCGCGAAGACGGGGTCCACCTTGATGGAGTCGTAGCCGTCGCGGACGGCGTTCTTGGTGACCTCATAGTACTCCTGGGGGTCGAACAGCAGGCCCAGGCCCTTGCCCTCGTTCTTGACCTGGATCAGGTCGCTCCAGCCGAACTGGAGCTGGGATGCGTAGGCGCGCAGCTTCTGGTTGGTCTTGCCGCCGATCAGCTTGTAGACAGGTACGCCCAGGGCCTTGCCCTTGATATCCCAGCAGGCAATGTCGATGGCCGCCATGGCGGAGGTGATCACCACGCCGCCGCCCATGCCCCAGAAGGTGTGGCGGTGCAGGTGCTCCCAGATCTTCTCGGTGTCAAAGGGATCCATGCCGATGACCAGCTTGGCAAAGTCCTGGCACTGGCCGAAGGCGGCCTCAAAGCAGTTGCCGTAGGCCAGACCGGCCTCGCCCCAGCCGCTGATGCCCTCGTCGGTGTTGACCTTAATGGTAATAAACTTACCCAGATAGCATTCAACGCTCGTGATTTTCATGGATATTGGCTCCTTTCTCAGTAAAATGGAAGGAAAGATTTACTTGATGACGACCTTCTTGGCGTTGGCAATGTAGAGGTCGCTCATCTCCTGGCCGATGCCGGGCAGCTCGGGGACCTCGTAAGCGCCGTTGACAGGGGCATAGTAGTACTTGCCGCCCTTGACGAAGGAACTGGTCAGGTTGGCGTTATGCTCCTCATGGATGACGAAGTTGGGGATGGCGGCCTCGACCTGCAGGGCGGCGGCAGTGGCGATGGGGCCGCCGCAGACGTGGATCTGGACGCCGATGTCATAGACCTGAGCCATGTCGCAGATCTTCTTGGTCTCGGTAATGCCGCCGGTATTGGCCAGATCGGGCTGGATGATGTTCAGAGTCCGGTCCTCCATGAACTGGCGGAAGCCCCAGCGGGTGTAGCTGCGCTCGCCGGTGGCCAGGGGCAGGTCGCACTTCTGCTTGATGTGCTTGAACACGTCGGGGTTGCAGGGCATGGTGGGCTCCTCGTAGTACATGACGCGGTAGGGCTCCAGGGCCTTGCCCAGCTCGGCGGCGGTGTTGGCGTCCAGCAGGGAGTGGATCTCGATGATGATGTCCATATCGTCGCCGCCGGCCTCACGGCAGGCCGCGATGCGCTCCACAGAGCGCTTCAGGTCGTGCTCACGGTAGCAGCCGCGGATCTGGTTGCCCTGGGTCTTGACGACCTCAGCAAAGGGCTTGCGCTCCAGGGGAGCAAAGACGGGGTCCACCTTGATGGCGTCATAACCCTCGGAGACGGCGTCGCGGGTCACATCATAGTACTCCTGAGGGTCATAGAGCAGGTTCAGGCTGTCGTTGGCCTCGATGATCTTTCTCCAGCCGAACTGAAGCTGGGAGGCGTAGGCGCGCAGCTTGTCGTTGGTCTTGCCTCCGATCAGCTTGTACACGGGGACGTTCAGAGCCTTGCCCTTGATATCCCAGCAGGCAATGTCGATGGCCGCCATGGCGGAGGTGATCACCACGCCGCCGCCCATGCCCCAGAAGGTGTGGCGGTGCAAGTGCTCCCAGATCTCCTCGGTGTTGAAGGGATCCATGCCGATGATCAGCTTGGCAAAGTCCTGGCACTGGCCGAAGGCGGCCTCGGAGCAGTTGCCGTAGGCCAGGCCGGCCTCGCCCCAGCCGTAGATGCCCTCGTCGGTGTTGACCTTCATGGTAACAAAGCCGCTGAGGGCGCCCGTACCCAGGTAACATTCCACGCTCGTGATTTTCATGTTTGCTGACTCCTTTCTTTTTGAATGAAGTAATTGTGTAACGCGGCTCTTCCGCGGGGCCGGCCTGTCGGGCCGGTCCCGCGGAAGGCGGTTATGCCGGGATCATTCCGCGTTCTCGCCGGTCTCGGCCCACAGGGAGGTGCGGATCTGGATGTTGCCGGTCTTGCCGCGCAGCACGCCGATCAGAGCCAGGGCCACGATGGCCACGATATTCAGCGCCACCAGGGAAGGAGCCATGGACAGGCAGGACTTCCACAGGACCACCACGAAGCCGATGAGGGAGACGATGCAGATGCCATAGTACAGGCCGTCGGGCACGTGGAACCGGGACTTCTTCCAGGCCTCGGGATACAGCTTGGGCATCCGGATGTAGGCGATGAAGTTGAGCAGTGCAAAAGCGGAGGTGAACAGCTGGGTCATATTGGTGATAACGGTGATGGACAGGCCGAACACGATGGGGATCATGCCCAGGATGTACATGAAGGTCAGGATAAAGACGCGGGAGCCCTTGCTGTTCTTTTTGCCGAAGGAGGCGGGCAGCCAGCCGTCGTCGCAGGACTGGCCGATGGTGATGGCGTTATAGGCAAAGCTGGAATTCAGAGTGGACAGCAGAGCCATGATGGGGCCGCCGATGATGAAGCAGTAGAACAGCCAGGTGGGGAAGATGCGCTGGGCCGCAAAGACCAGGGTGGTGGAGGTGCCGTACTCCTCCACGCTCATGACGCCCACGCCGGCCATGGCTACGCCCACATACAGGACCATCAGGGTGGGAACGGCCAGCAGCAGGACCACGGGGATGTCGCGGCGGGCGTTCTTGGAGTCCCGGCCGTAGGCGGTGGTCATGTAATAGCCCTGAGTGGAGTAAACGAACAGCAGCACCGCGCCGCAGAAGCCGCCGGAGATCTGGCCGTTGGTGAAGGTGATGCCCCAGCCGTTGATGAGGAAGTTGGGATCAGAGAAATCGAAAATGGGCAGACGGATCTTGAAGATGCCTACGATGGCAAAGAGGATCAGGGCGGCGATGAGCAGCCAGGTCATCAGCTTTTGTGCCTTGGCCATGATATCCACGCCCATCAGGTTGACCACATAGAAGAAGGTCAGCAGAGAGGCGCCTACGATGACCTTGGCGACGGGAGTGCCAAGAGCGGGGATGATGTCGCCGAGATAAGCGGCGGCGGAGGCGCCGAACAGGGACAGGCTGACACACTGGGTCAGGTACATAAAGGCGAATACGCCGGCCACGCGGGGACCGGCCATGCCGCACAGCATGGAGTAGTTGCCGCCGCCCATTCGGACGGTAGAAGAAATGAACACTGTGGGAAGGATCATCAAAAAGCCCATGATGATCGCCACGAAGTAGGCCAGCCAGGCGGAGTAGCCGGTCATCTTGATGGCGGGAACGATCAGCGTGATGACGCCGGCGCCGATGACCTGGCCGATTGCCAGCGCGTACAGCTCAGGCTTGCCGAGCGTACCGGGACCGGGCTCTTTTTCGCGGATTACCTTAATTGCCATAATGACTCCTCCAATACTCAATTCAAAAGCGGGTGATGCATTGTCTCCCGGAGCGGCGCCTCTCCGGGAGACAATGCCGGAAATCACGGGGAAGGACACTGCCGGCGCACGCGCCGGCAAAATGCCATGGCATTTTACCAGAATGAACGGTTGATTCGGGGAAATTATACCGGAGCTTCCACGACTTTGTACAGAGTGGCCCTGTCAATGGCCTCCTGCAGGAACTCATTGCCGATGCCGGGCAGGTCGGGAACGGTGAAGTAGCCGTTCTCAGGCTGCAGGTTGTACTTGGTCAGGCCCAGACAGGTGTCCATGCGGTTGCAGGTGTGGTGCTCATGGATGATAAAGTTGGGGATGGTGCACTCCACATGCAGGGCGGCGTTGGTGGCCAGGGGGCTGCCCGCCACGTGGACCTGAATGCCGGCGTCATAGGCATGGGCCATGTCGCAGATCTTCTTGACCTCAGAGATGCCGCCGCAGTTGCCGATGTCGGGCTGGGCCAGCTGGAGCAGGTTGCGCTTGAAGTAGTCGGCGTACTGCCAGCGGGAGAAGAGCCGCTCGCCGTTGGCGATGGGCACGCTGGTGTACTTGGCGATGTATTCCACGGTCTGGGTGGTGGGGGTGTTGGGTTCCTCAAAGGCCATGATGTTGTACTTCTCAGCCAGCCTGGCCAGCTGCACGGCGCCCAGGGCGTCGGGATAGGAGTGGTTCTCCATGATGATGTCCACATCGTCGCCGGCGGCCTCGCGGACGGCCTTCATGCGGGACTCCACCATCTTGAGCTGTTTGGGCGTGAGAATGCCGGTGGTGTCCAGGAAGCTGAGGGGCTTGCCCTCCTCGTCACGGTCGAAAAAGTCCACCTTGATGGCGTCGAAGCCTTCCTCAACTGCCAGCCTGGTGTTGTGGGCGTAATCCTCGGGGGTAACGGCCCACAGGTGCTCGCTGACGCCCACCTGGCCCCAGCCGAACTGCAGCTGGCTGGCATAGGTGCGCAGCTTGTCCCGGACCTTGCCGCCCAGCAGCTGGTACACGGGAACGTTGAAGAACTTGCCCTTGATGTCCCACAGGGCCACGTCGATGGCGGCAATGCCGGAGAATACCACGGGACCGCCGTTCTGGCCCCAGAAGGTCTTTTTGTACATGGTCTCCCAGATCAGCTCGGTCTGGAGGGGATCCATGCCCACCACCAGCTCGGCCAGGTCGCACACCATGCCGAAGGCGGCGGTGCCGCCCACGCCGTAGGCCATACCGGCTTCGCCGT
Source organism: Clostridiales bacterium (assembly GCA_022772585.1). Lineage (GTDB taxonomy): Bacteria > Bacillota > Clostridia > Oscillospirales > Oscillospiraceae > Pseudoflavonifractor_A. Next base: position 7,776 of record JALEZN010000036.1, on the reverse strand, counting down.
CGCCGCAGATGCCGGCGTCCGTGTGGATGCGGCAGCCGATGGGGCTGTTCTGCTTGCTGTTGGCGGTGGGGAGGCGGAATACTTCGATCTTGGTGATCTTCAAATCTACCAGCTCCTTTTCTTTATCGCTTGATAGGTTGTTCGCTATGTCGCTATTATATGGGTGACATATTCGAAAGTCAAGCACCATGTGAAGATTCGGAAGTTTTCCTATTCTGTTCGGCTGAATTTTGGATATTCTGACCAAAACAATAAAAAAGAGCCGCGCAGGACCAAAGCGTCTGGACAGCTCCGGACAATACAGTCATAATAAGAATAAAAACGCCAAAGCGTGCGGAGAGACGGAAGGAGAGATGGGTATGCTGACTGTTTCGATCCCTGGACGGGAGACACTGGAGCTGAACTATCTGGTGCTGGATTATAACGGCACCATCGCGGTGGATGGGGCTCTGCTGCCCGGCGTGGCGGGCCGGCTGGCGGCCCTGAAAGACCGGCTGGAGATCCTGGTCCTGACGGCGGACACCTATGGGACAGTGCGGGAACAGTGCGCTCCGCTGGGGGTGGAGGTACGCACCTTCCCCCGGGAGGGGGCGGCGGCCTGTAAAGCAGAGATCGTGCGGGAGCTGGGAGGAGGGGCGGTCTGCCTGGGCAACGGCTTTAACGACATCCCCATGTTTGACGCTGCCGCCCTGTCGGTGGCAGTGCTGGAGGAGGAGGGGGTGTGCGCCGCCCTGCTGTCCCGCGCGGATGTACTGGTCCCCTCGGCGGTCAGCGGCCTGGACCTGCTGCTCCGGCCCGACCGGCTGCGGGCCACCCTGCGAAGCTAGGGGAAAAATCATTGTTTTTTTCTATGAGGTACAATAGGATTATCATATTATCCTATAATAACGATAGGTAATTGAAAACCTGAGGGGGCTGTGTTATAGTGGCGAAAGCACAAAACGGTTCCGGAATACAGACAGCCACAGGAATCTGCTGTGCCGACAAGAATGAAAGGATAGGTACTTAAAAATGAAGAAGAAGCTGCTTTCCCTCTGCCTGGCTGCGGCCATGGTATTTGGACTGGCGGCCTGCGGCGGCTCCGCCGCACCCAGCGCCACCCCCGCCCCCACTGCGGCGCCCACTGCCACCCCCGCGCCGGAGGCTGCCGCGCCCGCCGCGCCCGAGCTGAGCGGCACCATGAAGGTGGTCGCCACCAGCGAGGACTATGTGACGCTCTTTGACAAGTTCACCGAGGAGACCGGCGTGAAGGTGGAGCTGCTCTCCATGTCTTCCGGCGAGGTCCTCTCCAAGCTGCGGGCCGAGGGCGGCACTCCCTCCGCCGACCTGTGGTTCGGCGGCGGCATCGACGCCTTCATGAGCGCCAAGGACGACGGCCTGCTGGAGCAGGTGCAGTTCGACGCGGCCGCCGATCTGTCCGACACCTATAAGGACGCTGACGGCTACTGGTACTCCAAGGGCATTACCATCGTGGGCTTCCTGGTCAACGACAAGCTTCTGGAGGAGCTGAAGCTGGAGGCTCCCACCTCCTGGACTGACCTGCTCAAGAGCGAGTATGCCGGTGAGATCATCATGTCCAACCCCGCGGTCTCCGGCACCAACTACGCCGTGGTCAACGCCCTGCTGCAGACCATGGGCGAGGAAGAGGGCTGGAAGTACTTTGAGGGCCTGAACGAGAACATCGCCTATTACGGCAAGCGCGGCTCCGACCCCAAGAACAAGACCATTGCCGACGAGTATGCCATCGGCATCTCCTACATCGACCGGGGCGTGGAGGCCCTGACCGAGGAGTACCCTGTCTCCATCGTCTATCCCACCGACGGTATCCCCTGGGTGCCCGAGGGAGTGGCCGTGTTCAAGAACGCCGATAATGTGGAGGCCGCCAAGTACTTTGTGGAGTGGCTCTTCAGCAGCGACGAGAATCTGCGCATGCTGGCCGAGATCGACCAGAAGGACGGCGCCAAGCTGGTCAAGCCCTCTCTGGAGGGTGTGGAGCTGGGCTATGACACCTCCATCCTGATGGAGGAGGACCTGTCCCTGTTCGGCGCCCAGCGCACCGAGATCCTGGAGCGCTTTGAGACCCTGATGGGCGACAAGGCTGCCAATGAATGATCGAAGCGGTTCCGCTTCCGCGAAAAGGGCATCGAGAGATGCCCTTTTTCGTGCTTGCGGCTATGGTTTGGACAAGCTCCTGCTCCTGGCGCTGCTGGGCAGCGTGTGCCTGTTCGTTTTTTACCCCATGCTGTGCATCCTGCTGCGCAGCTTTCAGGGGGGCGGGAGCTTCGGCACGGGGGCCTATCAGGCGGTGTGGGAGCAATACCGTGTCAATCTCTGGAACAGTATTTTTGTAGGGGCACTGACGGCGGTGTTCTGCACCATTTTGTCGGTGTCCACGGCGCTGTTCATCGCCACCAGGCGGGGATGGGTCAGGCTGCTGTGTATGGGACTGCTGCTCATCACCATGGTGTCGCCTCCCTTTGTGTCCTCGCTGGCCTATATCCAACTCTATGGCCGCCGGGGGTGGATCACCTACCGGCTGCTGCACCTGTCCTGGGACCCCTATAACTGCTGGGGCGTGATCTGGATGCAGAGCATCTCCTTCGTGCCCCTCAACGCCCTGTTCCTGGGCGGCATCCTCTCCAAGCTGGACGGGGGCAGCCTGCAGGCCGCCCGGGACCTGGGGGCCAGTCCCGCCGCCATCCTGCGGGATATTGTGCTCCCTCTGATGCGGCCGGGCATCCTGGTGTCCCTGCTGCTCTCCTTTGTCCGCTCGCTGGCCGATTTCGGCACGCCGGTGATCATCGGCGGCCGGTTCTCCACCATCGCGTCGGAGATCTACCTTCAGCTGGTGGGCTATTCCAATCTGGAAAAGGCCTCCGCCATGAACATGTTCCTGCTTCTGCCCTCCATTGCGGCGTTTTTCCTCTACCGGTATCTGCTGCGCCAGTCCGACCGCCTGACCGAGGGGAGCCGGGGACGGCAGGAGGGGCTGGAGCTCAAACTCTCCCGCTGCGGTCCCATGGGTGCCGCGGCCATTGGAGTGAGTATGCTCTTTTTCGGGATGATGGTGCTGCAGTACGGCTGTATCTTCCTCTCCGGATTTCTCAAGAGCACCCGGGGAAAGTACGCCTTTACCACCCGGTATCTGGAGCAGCTTTTGAAATATGACGCCTCCACCATGCTGCGCAGCATTTGGTACGCCCTGATCGTCTCTCTGGCGGGTACGCTGTTCGCCATCCTGTTCTCCTATTATATGGAGCGTCGGCACGTGCCGGGGCGCAGCTTCTTCGACTGTCTGGTGACTCTGCCCTACATGCTGCCCGGCACCTGTTTCGGTATCGGCTATATCCTGGCCTTCAACTCCCAGCCGCTGAAGCTTACCGGTACGGCGGTCATCGTTCTGGCCAACATGCTGTTCAAGCAGCTTCCCACCTGCACCAAGATCTGCACGGCCACCCTGACCCAGGTGCCCGAATCCCTGGAGCGGGCAGCCCGGGACCTGGGGGGCGGCCCCTTTGCGGTGATGCGGGACGTGATCCTGCCCAGCCTGCGCCCGGCGTTCCTGAGCTGTTTTGTCTACAATTTTTCCAGCAGCATGACCACTGCCGGGGCCATTCTCTTCCTGATAAACCCCGGGAAGAAGCTGGCGGTATTCAAACTGTTCGACGCAGTGTACGCGGGCGACTATGCGCTGGCCTCCCTGATCTCCACGCTCATCATCGTGATCGTGCTGGCGGTGGAGGGACTGGCCTATCTCATCTCATGGAAGGCGGCGAGACCTCGTGTATCTTGAGCTGAGCCACTTAAAGAAGCGATTTGGCGAAAAGGAGGTGGTCCAGGACCTCTCTCTTTCCCTGGAACGGGGAGAACTGCTGTGCATCCTGGGCTCCTCCGGCTGCGGCAAGACCACCACGCTGAACATGATCGGCGGCTTCCTGGCGCCGGATGGGGGGACCATCCGGCTGGACGGACAGGATATCACAGCGCTCCCGCCGGAGCGCCGGCCGGTGACCACGGTGTTCCAGTCCTACAGCCTGTTTCCCCACATGTCGGTGCTGCAGAATGTGATGTACGGGCTGAAGTTCCAGTCCTGCGGCAAAGCCGCCGCCCGGGAGAAGGGGATGAAATATCTGGATATGGTGGGCCTCACCGACTATGCCGGCGCCCGGATCCATGAGATCAGCGGCGGCCAGCAGCAGCGGGTGGCCCTGGCCCGGGCCCTCATCGTGGAGCCCAAGCTCTGCCTGCTGGATGAGCCTTTCTGCAACCTGGACGCGGCGCTGCGGGTCAAAATGCGCGCGGAGCTGAAAAAGCTCCAGCGGGAGCTGGATATGACCATGGTGTTCGTCACCCACGACCAGGAGGAGGCCATGATCCTCTCTGACTCCATGGCCATTATGGAACAGGGCAGGCTGATCCAGAACGACACGCCCTACCATATCTACCGGCATCCCGCCGGGGATTTTGTAAAAGAGTTCCTCAATCTGGACGAGCTGGTCTGGAAAGAGGACGGCACCATGATGAAGATCATCAAAAAGCCGGATGCTCCGGAGGGGGAGCGGATCTGAGTACCCGTCTGCCGCCCTGTATCGCAAAAACGGCCGCCGTGCCGGAGCTTGCTCCGGTACGGCGGCCGTAAAGCAGGAAAAGATAAAAAAGGGGTTGACAACAAAGAATACTTCCGCTATAATAAACTACGCTGTTTGGACGATTAGCTCAGCTGGTAGAGCATCCGCTTGACGTGCGGGAGGTCACAGGTTCAAGTCCTGTATCGTCCACCAGAAAAAGAAGCACCTGCCCGGCAGGTGCTTCTTTTTTGTTTGGAAAGGAGGGAGAAGCATGGAACGTGGAAGGACAGTGCTCATCACAGGGGCCAGCCGGGGGATCGGCGCGGCCTGTGCCCGGCGGTTTGCGGCGGCGGGGGACCGGGTGGCGCTGAACTACTGCCGTGCGCAGGAGCGGGCCCTGGCGCTGGCGGAGGAGCTGCGGGCGGCGGGAGCCCGGGTGGAGCTCTTTCAGGCCGACGTGGGCGATACGGCGCAGGTGGAGCGGATGGTTGACAATGTGTTGGATAAATTTTGTCAACTTGACATTCTGGTGTGCAACGCAGGGGTGGCAAAACAGCAGCTCTTCACCGATATTTCCGACCGGGACTGGCGGGAGCTCTTCAATGTCAATGTGGATGGGACCTTCCGCTGCTGCCGGGCGGTGCTGCCCCATTTTATTCACCGGAAGGCGGGAAGGATTATCACCATGTCCTCCATGTGGGGACTGACCGGCGCTTCCTGCGAGGTGGCCTATTCGGCCTCAAAAGCCGCTGTAATCGGCCTTACCAGGGCTCTGGCCAAGGAGGTTGGGCCCTCCGGGATCACGGTGAATTGTGTGGCCCCGGGGGTCATCGACACCGAGATGAACGGCAATCTGACGCCGGAAGATCTGGAAGTCCTCCGGCAGGAGACGCCTCTGGAGACCATCGGCCGGCCGGAGGACGTGGCGGAGAGCGTCTTTTTTCTGGCGTCGGAAGCCGCTTCCTTTATGACTGGGCAGGTCTTGAGCCCCAATGGCGGTATTTTGATCTGATTTTGTGCTTTACTGACATGAATCCCCATGGGGCAAGAGACCGCATTGGCTATTTTAACAGGTTGACAACTTTTTGGGCACGGCGTATAATGTCAACAACCTGTAAGGAGGGTACATGAATATGAAAAAGATGCGTTTTCTGTCTCTTGCAATGGCGGCCGCGATGAGCCTTTCGCTCCTGGCCGGCTGCGGCGGCGGCACCGCCAAGCAGCCTGAGTCCAGCAGCCCGGCCGGCTCCGCTTCCGCTGCCTTCAAGCTGGGCGGCACCGGCCCCCTGACTGGCGGCGCCGCTATCTACGGCAACGCTGCCAAGAACGGCGCCCAGATCGCCGTGGACGAGATCAACGCCGCCGGCGGCGCCATTCAGTTCGAGCTCAAGTACGAGGACGACACCCATGACGCCGAGAAGGCCGTCAACGCCTACAACGCCCTGAAGAGCTGGGGCATGCAGCTGTCCCTGGGCTCCGTGACCTCCAAGCCCTGCGAGGCCACCTCCACCATGAACAATGAGGACCGCATCTTCGCCCTGACGCCCTCCGCCTCCTCCGTGGCCGTCACCGAGGGCAAGGACAACGTGTTCCAGATGTGCTTCACCGACCCCGGCCAGGGCGCCAAGTCCGCTGAGTACATCGCCACCAAGGGTCTGGCCTCCAAGGTCGCCATCATCTGGAAGAACGACGACGTGTACTCCAAGGGCATCCACGACACCTTCGTGGAGGAGGCCGCCACCCGGAACCTGGCCATCGTCTCCGACACCACCTTCGCCGACGGCAACGACACCGACTTCTCCGTCCAGCTGAACAACGCCAAGGACGCCGGCGCGGATCTGGTGTTCCTGCCCATGTACTATCAGCCCGCCTCCCTGATCTTCGCCCAGGCCAAGGCCATGGGCTACGCCCCCACCTGGTTCGGCGTGGACGGCATGGACGGCATCCTGACCATGGACGGCTTCGACACCTCCCTGGCCGAGGGCGTCATCCTGCTGACTCCCTTCTCCGCCGACGCTTCTGATGAGAAGACTCAGAACTTCGTCAAGAAGTATCAGGACCAGTTCGGCGAGACCCCCAACCAGTTCGCCGCCGACGCCTATGACTGCGTCTACGCCATCAAGCAGGCTCTGGAGAACGCCGGCTGCACCCCCGACATGAGCAACGAGGAGCTGTGCGCCGCCATGGTGGAGCAGTTCACCACCATGACCTTCGAAGGCCTCACCGGCGACGGCGCGGGCATCACCTGGACCGCCGACGGCGCGGTGTCCAAGAGCCCCAAGGGCATGGTCATCCAGGACGGCGCCTACGTCGGTCTGGACTGATCCCATCCATTCCATGTGACCCACCGGGGAAACGGGCCGCCGCCGCGGCCCGTCTCCCCCGGGAAGACCAGAGCATATCTGAAAGGTCCCCGTCGGATGGGTCCGCGGCGTCTTTTCAGATATGCTCCGGCTGTCTCCGGAACCCTGTTCCCACAGACCATTTGTCTCCAAAACCATTTAAAGAGGTGTGTGCAAATGACGTTTCTCAACTATCTCATCAGCGGGATCAGTCTGGGCAGCATTTACGCCATCATCGCCCTGGGCTACACCATGGTGTACGGCATCGCCAAGATGCTGAACTTCGCCCACGGCGACGTCATCATGGTTGGCGCCTACATCTGCTTCTTCGCTGTCTCCCGCTTCGACCTGCCGCCGGTGGTAGGCGTCCTGCTGGCCATGGCCGTCTGCACGGTGCTGGGCATGGTGGTGGAGCGGCTGGCCTACAAGCCCCTGCGGCAGGCCCCCTCCCTGGCGGTGCTGATCACCGCCATCGGCGTCAGCTACTTCCTCCAGAACGCGGCGCTGCTGCTGTGGTCCTCCAACCCCAAGGTGTTCCCCAACTTCTTCACCGCCGGCGCCGGAGACGCCGCCAAGACCGGCGTGGAGCTGTTCGGCGGGGAGCTGAAGATCTCCTTCGTCACCATCTCCGCCATTGTGGCCTGCGTGGTGATCATGGTGGTCCTGACCTGGTTCACCGGCCGCACCAAGATGGGAAAGGCCATGCGGGCCTGCTCCGAGGACAAGGGCGCGGCCCAGCTCATGGGCATCAACGTGGACGGCACCATCTCCATGACCTTCGCCATCGGCTCCGGCCTGGCCGCCATCGCCGGTGTGCTGCTGTGCTCCGCCTATCCCACCCTGGTGCCCACCACCGGCTCCATGCC
>JALEZN010000026.1 GCA_022772585.1 Clostridiales bacterium | reverse complement strand
CATTGCAGTTGAGGGCCTGGGCCAGCAGCGCACAGAGCTGGGCCCGGGTCAGAGAGCCCTCCGGGTCAAAACGGCCATCACCGGTGCCGGAGAGGACGCCGTAGGTGCCCAGCAGGTCGATGGCCTGGGCGTACGGGCTGTCTTCCGTGTCAGTAAAGGAGCGGTCCAGCCAGGATACGCCGTTCTCGGCGGCCACAGAGGCGGCGTCTGTGCTCCGCCAGCCGGTGGGACCGCCGGTGCCGGTCCACAGCCTGGCAGTGGACGGAATGGCGGAGAGAAGTGCTTCAAAAGCCTCACGGTACTCCGGCTGCCGGACCGTATCCTTGTCGATGTACCAGCGCCACACCAGATCCAGACGGTAATAGCCCGAGGTGTCCCCGCCGGGAGCGGTGGCTGAGAGAAGCTCCGCTACCTGCCGGGCCAAATCTGAGGGCACCAGGAGATGAGGAATTATGCCCACGGTGTTGGTGGTGGCTCCGCCGGGAGCGAAATAACGGAAAGAGGTGATCTTTATGGCGTCGCCGTCAGGAAAATAGTCGGGCAGTGTCTCCTGGTCCAACAGGGTCTGGGCCACGCCCTTGCCGAAAGTGCGCCCGCCGATGACGATCCCTGCGTCCAGATCCCGGACGCAGGCGGAGAAGAGCTCGGATGAGCTGGCGGTATAGCCGTCGGAGAGGACGATGACCGGATTGATGGAGAGCGCTTCCTCGTCCTGGCCAAAAGCGCTGCAGCTTCCGCTGCCGCTGCGCAGATAGCCCATGGTGCCCTTACCTGCGAAGACTCCCACCGACTGGACAGCGGCCTGGGTCAGACCGCCGCCGTTGCCGCGGAGGTCCACGATCCAGTGGTCGGCGGCACTGTCATAGCCGCTGACCGCGTCCTGAAAATGGCCCAGGGTGTCGGGACCAAAGGTAGTGCATTCCAGATAACCGATATGGCCGTCCAACATCTGGAAAGAGGTGGACGGAATGGTGACGGCGGCCCGGGTCAGAGTGACGGTGTGTCTGCTTCCGTCCCGCAGGTAGGTCACCTGGACGGAGGTGCCCTCCTCGCCCTGGATCCAGGAGGAGACCAGGCTGGAGTCCACCCCCGCGGCGGAACGGCCGTCCACCGCCGTGATGACGTCCCCTGCCTGCAGTCCGGCGCCCTCTGCCGGGGAACCGGGCAGCACCGAGGTAATGGTAAGGCCGCCGCTTCCCTGCAGGGAGACTACGCCGATGCCCACGATGTCGGTATCCTCCATGGAGGCGAGAAATTCCGCATACTGCTCCGGTGTAAAATACTGGGTATAGGGATCGCCCAGCTTGTCCAGCATGGCCTGGACGGTATCCTGGTCCAGCACATCCTGGGGAACGGGATCGATGTAGTATTCCTCCAGCAGCTCCCGGGCCTCCTGGACCGAGAGGGCCTGAGCGGGGAGGAGGAGCAGCAGCAAAACAGCGAGAGTACCCGATAAAATGCGGGCAAGGCGGCGCAGATGCATGAAAGGGAGCCTCCTTCATTATGTTAACGCTATTTTACAACAAAAAAGGAAGGGGGACAATCCCTCTTCCCATTTTGTTGCAATTTGTAATTTTTACGGTTTACCGGCGGTCACGACGGCGGTCTATAAAGGCCCGGAAGGCGGCGGGATCCCGGTTCATGATGAGCTCCTCGGGAAAGTTCAGCTCCTTGAGCAGGGCCTCGGCGTACTGGTGGCGCCCCACTGAGGAGACAAAGTGTGCGTCGCTGCCCACCACCACGGCCACACCCTGGGCCTTGCACTGGCGGAGCATCTCGGCGCAGTGGACGGGGGCGTTCACCCGGAAGGAGCCGGGGGCCAGGGAGCTGTTGTTGACCTCCAGCAGCACGCCGTTCTCCCCGGCGGCGCGGACCAGGGCGGGGTAATCCAGGGGATAGCGGCCGTCGTCCGGGTGACCGATGATGTTGACGAAGGGGTTCTTCATGGCGGTGATGAGGCCGTTGGTATAGCCCTCTGCGCTGCCGTGGGGCGGGATGCATTTGGTGTGCAGGCTGACAATGGCCATGTCCAGCTTGCGCAGAAGGCCGTCGTCCAGGTCCACGGTCCCCTCGGAGTCCAGCAGGTTGAGCTCCGCACCGATCATCATCTGTACGCCGAAGAGCTCCCGGTCGATGATGTGGGTGTTGGCGAAGTAATCCCGGCAGGTGGTGTGCTCCATGGCCGGGGCATGGTCGGTGACGCAGAGCAGCTCCAGCCCCCGGTCGGCGGCGGCGCGGGCCATCTCCAGCAGGGTGGCGTAGGCGTGGCCGCTGGCCACGGTGTGGGTGTGACTGTCCAGCAGGTAATTCATGGTGTTCGCCTCGTTCTCATTGGTGTTATCTCTAAAATCATACCCGATGGCGGCATGAAATACAAGGCCGGACAGGGAGAAAAATCCCGCTGTCCGGCCGTAAGATTTGCTGTTTAGATTTTTTTGCCGTGGCGGAAGGCCACGTTGCGGTTGATGGCGGAGAGGATGCCCTTCAGGGGGGCCAGGTTGATGTTGTGGCTCATGCCCACGCCGAACCAGTCCCGGCCCTCCTCATCCTTGAGATGGATGTAGGCCACGGCCTGGGAGTCGGAGCCCTGCTTGATGGCGTGCTCCTTGTAGTCCACAAAGGTGAAACGGTCCATCTTCTGGCCGTGGATGGCGTTAAAGAAAGCGTCGATGGGGCCGTTGCCGCTGCCCTGGACCTGGAAAACGGTGTCGGTGTGACGCAGGGTGCCGGCAAAGGTGACGTGGGAGTGGCCCTCCTCGTCGGTGAACTCGGCGAAGGAGTGGCGCAGCATCTGATAGGGCTGGGTGGCGTCGATATAGTTCTCCTTGAAGAGCTCGTACACCCGCTGGGGCTTGAGCTCGGTGCCCACCCGGTCGGTCTCCACCTGGACGATGTGGCCAAACTCAGGGTGCATGGCCTTGGGCAGCTCGAAACCGAAGGAGTGCTGCATGACGTAGGCGGCGCCGCCCTTGCCCGACTGGGAGTTGATGCGGATGATGGGCTCGTACTGACGGCCCACGTCGGCGGGGTCGATGGGCAGGTAGGGGATCTCCCACTTGTCGGTGCCGCTCTCCTCCATGTACTGGGTGCCCTTGTTGATGGCGTCCTGATGGGAACCGGAGAAGGCGGTGAACACCAGCTCGCCGGCATAGGGCTGCCGCTCGCCCACTTTCATCTTGGTGCAGCGCTCAAACATGTCCTTGATCTTGTTGATGTTGGAGAAGTCCAGCTCCGGGTCCACGCCCTGGGTGTGCATGTTCAGCGCCAGGGTGACGATGTCCACGTTGCCGGTGCGCTCGCCGTTGCCGAAGAGAGTGGCCTCGATGCGCTCGGCGCCGGCCAGCAGGCCCATCTCGGCGGTGGCCACGCCGCAGCCCCGGTCGTTGTGGGGGTGGAGGGAGATGATGGCACAGTCCCGGCTGGGGAGCTTGGAGATGAAGTACTCGATTTCGTCGGCAAAGTAGTTGGGCATGCAGTTTTCCACCGTGGTGGGGAGGTTGAGGATGATCTTCTTCTCCGGCGTGGCGTGGATGGCCTCGATGACGGCCTGGCAGATCTCCACGGCGTAGTCCATCTCAGTGCCCATGAAGGACTCGGGGGAGTACTCGTACCGCAGGTCCATGCCCGCCTCGATCATGGGCTGGGAGAGCTCGCGGATGAGCTTGGCAGCGTCGGTGGCGATCTTGGTGATGCCCGCCATGTCGGAGTGGAACACCACCTTGCGCTGGAGGGTGGAGGTGGAATTGTAGAAGTGGAGGATCACGTGCTTGGCGCCTTTGATGGCCTCGAAGGTCTTCTGGATCAGGTGGGGCCGGGCCTGGACCAGCACCTGGATGGTCACGTCGTCGGGGATGTGGCCGCCGTCGATGAGCTCCCGGCAGATCTCATACTCGGTCTCGGAGGCGGAGGGGAATCCGATCTCGATCTCCTTGATACCAATGTCCACCAGGGTGTGGAAATATTCCAGTTTCTCCTGGAGGTTCATGGGGTCCACCAGGGCCTGGTTGCCGTCCCGCAGGTCCACGGAGCACCAGATGGGGGCCTTTTTGATCTCCCGGTCGGGCCACTGGCGGCGCTCCATTTTGAGGGGGACGAAGGGAATGTACTTTTCAAAACCTTTGCTCATTGCTGCTTCCTCCTGTTTTGATCGGTCAGGGAAAAAGAAAACCCCTGACCCACTTGCGTTAGGTCAGGGGCGTAAATACTACGCGGTACCACCCTGGTTCCGTCCGCCGTCGCCGGGGGACGCTCACGGCCTCCAACAAGGCCACAGCCGCTAACGGGGCCAGACGGTCCGCCCTACTGTGCTTCAGGCGGACAGCTCCGGGACCAGTATCCGCACGGGGCCCTCGCGCCGGTTCGCACCAACCACCGGTTCTCTGAGCGGGACAGCCGCGCCTTTTTTCCCTTCATCACTTTCTAATTATTATACGAAGCGGGTCTCATTTTGTCAACCCCGGAATGGAAGCGCCCTCCCGCCTTGAACGGCCCGGGGGGCTATGATATAATAGCCGCAAAGCGGCTATCATACCTGCTTTATGTCCCCATTGGCTCCCGGCTTGCGCCGGAACCGCCAAGGGATGACATATGATACTATTTCGCTTTGCGCCATGGCATCATAACCACGTATATGCAGATTTAACAGGGGAGTGACCCTTTCTATGACAAAAGCCGGCCTTATCACCTTCCATTTCGCCCACCACTACGGGGCACAGCTCCAGGCCTATGCCACCATGCAGGCCATCCAGGGGCTGGGGACAGAGTGCGAGATCATCGACTTCCGCCTGCCCCACACCACCCGGACCAACGAGCTGTTCAAAAAATCGGCCTCGGTGCGGGCGCTGGCGTCGGACACCCATACCGCCCTCCACTACCGGGCTTTCAAGACCCGGTATGACCGGTTCAATTCCTTCGTGGAGGAGGAGATGAAGCTCAGCCCCCGGCGCTACACCTCTTTTGAAGAGCTGCGGCGGGACCCGCCGGCCTACGATGTGTATGTGGCGGGCAGCGATCAGATCTGGAATCCCTTCATCTTTGCCGACCGGCAGTTCGAGCCCGCCTTCCTGCTGGACTTTGTCCGGGAGGGCCGAAAGATAGCCTACGGCCCCAGCCTGGGCACGCCCACTCTGCCCGCCCCCTATGACAAGCAGTTCCGGGACTATCTGGCCGGGTTCGACGCCCTCTCCGTGCGGGAGAAACGGGGCCAGGTGCTGGTGAAGGAGACCACCGGCCGGGACGCCCGGGTGGTGCTGGACCCCACCCTCCTCCTCACCGGGGCGCAGTGGGGGAAGCTGGCCGCGGCCCCCAAGTATAAGGAGCCCTACATTCTGTGCTACTTCGTCTCCGACCCGGGGGAGGCAGCTCCCTATGCCCAGGCCCTCGCCGAGCGGACGGGCTGGCCCATTGTGCAGCTGGCCGGCGCCCGGCGGAAGATCCCCGGCGCCCGGGAGCTGGTCTTCGATGCCGGTCCCCGGGAGTTTTTGGGGCTGTTCCGGCACGCCGCCTGCGTGGTGACCAACTCCTTCCATGGCGCGGTGTTTTCCCTCCAGTTCGACCGGCCCTTCTTCACCTCCATGTCCCCCAGGGAGCGTTCCGAGCCCACCTTCTCCCGGATCTACAGCCTGCTCTCCCGGCTGGGCTGCGTCGACCGGGTCATCGGGCTGGATACCACCGCGGATGTGGAGGCCCCCATGGACTATGAGGCTGTCCATGCCCGGCTGGCGGAGGCCAGGGCCGATTCTCTGGCCTATCTGCGCGCCGCCATTGAGGGAACGCCCCTCCCCGCCGCACCGGAGGAGGAGAAGGAGGACGCGGCCCGTCCCGTCCTGTGCGGCCGGGCCGACTGTACCGGCTGCGCCGCCTGCGCGGCCGCCTGTCCCACCGGGGCCATCGCCATGGAGCGCGACCACGAGGGCTTTCTCCGTCCGGTGATCTCGGATCAGTGTATCCTCTGCCGCAAGTGCGAGCGGGTGTGCCCCCACGTGACCCTCTCTCCCCGGCGGGACCATAGCCCGGACAGGGTCCACGCCGTGTGGTGCCTGGATGACGGCGTGCGTGAGAAGAGCTCCTCCGGCGGTTTCTTTACCCTGCTGGCCCGGCGCACCCTGGAGCAGGGAGGCGCGGTGTTCGGCGCGGTGCTGGAGGACGGGCGGAGCGCCCGGCATGTGTGCGCCCGGACGGAGGCGGAGCTTGCCCCCATGCGGGGCTCCAAATACGTCCAGAGCGACCTGGGAGATACTCTGAAGCAGGCCAAGGAGCTGCTGGACCGGGGGGTGCCGGTGCTCTTCTCCGGCGTGCCCTGCCAGATCGACGGCCTGTACCGCTATCTGGGTAAGCCCTATGAGAACCTGACCACCTGTGACCTGGTGTGCCACGGAGTGCCCTCGCCGGCAGTGTTCCGGGCCTATGTGGAGTCCCTGGAGCAAAAGCACGGCAAGAGGGTGACCGGTGTGCGCTTCAAGGACAAGTCCCACGGCTGGCAGAAGCCCTGCTTCACCGTTACCTTTGAGGACGGCTCCGTGTGGTCGGAGGAGTTCAACCGCACCACCTACGGCCGGGGCTTCGGCATGCAGCTCTTCCTGCGGCCCTCCTGCGCCCGGTGCGCCTACACCAACACCTGCCGCCCCGCCGACTTTACTCTGGCCGACTTCTGGGGCCTGGATCCCAAGCTGGAGCTGCCCACCCTACGGGAGAAGGGCGTGTCCATGGTCATGGTCAACAGCCCCCGGGGACAGGAGGTCTTTGAGAGCCTGTCGGGAGAGATGGGAGAGATAGAGCGTCCCCTGGCCGAGGCGGTAAAGGGGAATCCGCGCCTGGAATCTCCCCTGAAGGCAAATCCGAAGCGGGAGGCGTTTTTCTCCACCTTCCGCGCCCGGTCCTTCACCGCGGCGGAGGAGCGGTTCATGGCTCTGCCCCCGCTGCCCTACCGGGCGGCGGCCAAAGTCCTGACCCCGGAGATGAAACAGGCCATTCGGAAAGTACTCAAATAGTTCGAGGCGAAAATTTACAAAATGTTCTGGATTTTTTTGCCCTGCCCTGATAGGATAGGCTCTGCCGGCGCAAGCCGTATCTTTGGACAAACTGATGTTGGGAGGGAATGATTTGCGTTCCATTGATTCCTGGCTGGACCGCTTCTGCTATCGGCACCCCAAACTGGGCATACCCAATCTGATGACCATCATCGTGGCGGGCAACGCCCTGGTCTATCTGCTGGACATGTTCAGCGGCGGCGGGATGTCGCTGAGCGGCCTGCTCAGCTTTAACCCCTACTATATCTTCCACGGACAGATATGGCGGCTGGTCACCTTCGTGTTCGTGCCCATGTACACCAAGCCGGTGGCCCTGCTGCTGGCATTGTATTTCTACTGGGCCATCGGCACCACACTGGAGCGGTATTGGGGTTCTGTAAAGTTCACGGTGTTCTACGGCATGGGCGTGGCGCTGAATATCATCGTTGGCCTTATCAGCTATTTGCTTTTGTCGGCGGCCATGCCTGCCGGTACCCAGGCCTATCTGTCCACCGCAAGCATGGACTATGTGAACCTGTCCCTCTTCTTCGCCTACGCCACCCTGTTCCCGGACGCCCAGTTCCTGCTCTTCTTCCTCATTCCGGTGAAGGCCAAGTGGCTGGCATGGGTGGACGCAGCCCTCTTCGCGTGGGGGGTGCTGTCCAGCCTGCTGAGCCTGTACCTCCCCGGCGTGCTGCTGCCGGTGGTGGCCATCCTCAACTATGTGCTCTTCTTCTGGTCCGACATCCGCTCCCACGTGGGACGGGCCCAGCGGCAGGCCAAATACCAGAGGTCCCAGCAGACCGTCAACTTCAAAAAGGCCACCCGGGAGGCCCAGCAGCGCAAGGGATATATCCACAAATGCGCCGTGTGCGGCAAGACCGACACCGACTATCCCGACATGGAGTTCCGCTACTGCTCTAAGTGCAACGGCTACTACTGCTACTGCAAGGACCACATCAACGATCATGTGCACATCCAGTAATGTTTTGGCGCGGCTGGAGGCCAACATTATGGCTTACCTGCCCCCCGCCGTGGAACATTGAACGAAAGGACCCACCGCGGACAGCACCCGCGGCGGGTCCTTTTCATCGGGGATGCGAGCGGATTTTTAAAAGAATAGGTGCCCGGCTGATAAAGATCATTTATCTGATGTATATTTGCACCTGCGATCATCGAAAACGGCCTAAAAGAGAGTGTACAAACAGGAGCAAATAGAGTATCATGGAACTATAAAACAGGACAGGCGAAAGGAGGAAGCGGGAATGGCAGGGGGGAGCATACAGCGGTGGAAGAGGCATCCGGCCCTGCTGGGCGCTCTGCTGGTGGTGCTGGCCTCCCAGATCTCCATCAGCCTGCTGACAGCGGACTTCAAGATCTCGGTGGCGGTGGTGCTGCTGCCGGTGCTGACCTTCCTGTGGCCGGAATTTCCCGTGCTGCCCACCGCTCTGCTGGCGGCGCCCGGCGTATT
>JALEZN010000021.1 GCA_022772585.1 Clostridiales bacterium | reverse complement strand
GCTGTTTTGCGTCACTCCGTTCCGAACAAGGGGCTGCACCCCTTGCGCTGCTTGCGCAGCTATCCCAGCGCACTTTGTGATTTGCGCAATTTGCTGAAGGAAACAGCACAAATCACAAAGTTGTCACCATTTTTTGATTTTACAGTTTTACGACCACCCCCCTTTAAGCGGTACGCGCTTTTTGTGTATTCAAAGCAGCCGAAAGGGGAAGATGGGTCAGCGGTCCCATTTGTCGATGAGGGCCCGGAGCTGATCGGCGAATTTGGCCAGATCCTTGTTGGCGCCGCCCCGGTTGCGGGCAATGACCTCCATGAGCCGGCGGCCGGTCTCCTCCAGACGTCTGTAGGCCGGCGAGGCGGAGCCGGCCGTCCGGACAGGCTTGGGCTCCGGCACGATGCCGGGGGCCATGATACGGCCGGAGAGCAGGTCATAGACCTCTTCATAATTGGCAGCGTGGGCGGAGAAGCCCCGCTCCCGCAGGGTCTGGGCATAGATATCCGTGACCTGGGCGTCTCCGTGGACCACAAAGACCTCCCGGGGCTTGGGGTCAAAGTGGCCGATCCAGCGCAGCAGGCCATCCCGGTCGGCATGGGAGGAGAGGCCGTGGAAGTTGACGATCCTGGCCCGGACGGCGATCTCCTCACCGAAGAGCTTGACCGATTTGACGCCGTCCAGCAGGCGGCGGCCCAGCGTGCCCTCGCCCTGGTAACCCACAAAGACCACGGAGGACTCCTCCCGCCACAGGTTGTGCTTGAGGTGGTGGCGGATGCGGCCCGCGTCGCACATGCCGGAGGCCGAGATGATGACCTTGGGCACCTTGTCCATGTTCAGGGCCTTGGACTCTTCGCTGGTCTCGGTGATGTTGAGGCCGGGGAACTGGAAAAGGGCGCCGCCCTTCAGAGCCTCAATGGCCTCCTCGTCCAGATAGCCGTGGAGATCGCCGGAGAAAATTTTGGTGGCCTCGCCTGCCAGGGGAGAGTCCACATACACCGGGAAGCTGGGGACCGACTTCACCATGCCCTGCTCCTTCATCTCACGGATGAAATACAGCAGTTCCTGGGTGCGGCCCACCGCGAAGGAGGGGATGATCACATTGCCGCCCCTGCCCAGGGTGTCATCAATGATGGCGGCCAGCTTTTCAGTGTACTCAGGATCCTCCTCCATATCGTGGTTCCGGTCGCCGTAGGTGCTCTCGGTGAGGACGTAGTCGGCCTCGGTGATGTAGCTGGGGTCCCGGATGATGGGCTGGTCCCGGTTGCCGATGTCGCCGGAAAAGACGATCTTGCGTGTTTCGCCGCCCTCGGTAAGCCACATTTCCACACTGGCCGAGCCCAGCAGATGGCCTGCGTCGGTAAAGCGGACGCGGACGCCGGGTTCGATCTCAAGCTCGTCGCCGTATTCGCAGGTCACCACATGGGAGAGGGCGGCCTCGGCGTCGGCCACGGTGTACAGCGGCTCCACCGGCTCCCGGCCGGCGCGCTTGCCCTTCTGGTTGAGCCACTGGGCGTCGCTCTCCTGGATGTGGGCCGAGTCCCGCAGCATGATGGACAGCAGCTGCCCCGTCAGGCGGGTGCAGTAGATATTGCCGGTAAAGCCCTGTTTGACCAGCAGCGGGATGCGCCCCGAGTGGTCGATGTGGGCGTGGGTGACCACCACGGCGTCGATGTAGCCGGGGTTGAAGTCCAGTTCCCGGTTGTCCCTCTCATCCCGACCCTGCTGGAGGCCGCAGTCGATCAGGACTTTTTTCCCGTTGCATTCCACACAGTGACAGCTTCCGGTCACGGCTCTGGCCGCGCCAAAAAAGGTGAGCTTCATAGCGGACCTCCTTGTATGGTTTGTACAATCATTGTACTCCATCTGGAACGTACTGTCAATTACCGGTGCGGACGGCCTCCAGCAGGCGGCGCTCCAGGGCGCGGAAGGTGGGGCAGAAGATCCGCCGCCCCAGGGCGGCCGACAGGGCCTCATTCCAGGCGGAGAGAGGGTAGCGGTCGCAGTCCAGCACCGTGAGCAGGGTCCACAGCCAGATGGGTTCGGGGCCGGCTCCCAGCCGGGAGAGCCGGGCCAGGACGGGATTTTCCATGGGCTTCACCTCTCCCCATCCTATGCGGAGGAGAGGGAAAGGGAACCCTTACAGCCCGGAACAGATCTGACTCTTTTTGGGCAGGAGCAGGGCGGCGATGAGATAGACCCACAGGGACAATCCGCCCAGCCATACCAGCAGTACCAGAGCCACCCGCACCAGCGTGGGGTCCAGATCGAAATACTCCGCGATGCCGCCGCATACGCCGAAAAGAACGGCGTCGGGACCTTCGGTACGATACAGCTTTTTCATGGGAATGCCTCCTTTTGCTTGTTGAATCCAGATTACCAGACCGGGTTTAAAACTTTCTTCGCCGGGGCTTAAAGTTTCATTAAATTT
>JALEZN010000010.1 GCA_022772585.1 Clostridiales bacterium | reverse complement strand
AGGTTTTTCCACCTGCCCTTGGTCATCCCGTCCAGCAGGTAGCCGGCCAGCACCACGGCGGAGCAGCCGCAGCCCGAGCCGCCGCAGTGGACGTCCTGCCCCTCCAGATCGAAGATCATGGTGCCGCAGTCGTCCAGATTTTTCAGGTCCATGCCGTCGTGGTGGAAGAAGTCCAGCACGATCTCCTTTCCCAGCTTGCCCAGATCGCCGGTGACGATGAGATCGTAATAGGAGGGCTTCCGGCCCGTGTCGGAGAAGTGGGCGCGGAGGGTGTCGTAGGCTGCCGGAGCCATGGCGGCTCCCATGTTGTTGGCGTCCTTGATGCCCTTGTCCACGATCTTGCCGGTGGTGACGTGGGTGACACAGGGACCGGGACCCTCCGCCGACAGGATGAGGGCGCCCGAGCCAGTCACCGTCCACTGGGCGGTGGGGGTCCGCTGTCCGCCGTATTCCAGCGGGGTGCGGTACTGCCGCTCGGCCGAGCAGAAGTGGGAGGAGGTAACTGCCGCCGCCCACCGGGCAAACCCGCCGTCCACCAGCAGAGCGGCCAGAGACAGGGACTCGGCCATGGTGGAGCAGGCGCCGTACAGCCCGAAGAAGGGCACGTCCTGCCCCCGGACGGCAAATCCGCTGCCGATGCACTGGTTGAGCAGGTCGCCTGCCAGGATATAGTCCAGAGCGGAGGGGGCCTGTCCGGCCTTGGTGAGGGCTGTGGAAAGGGCCTGCTTCTGCATGGCGCTCTCCGCCTTCTCCCAGCTCTTTTCTCCAAAGGAATCGTCCGGACCGATCAGGTCGAAATAGGGGGCCAGAGGACCTTCGCCCTCCTTTTTGCCCACTACGCTGGCCCAGCCGGCAATGGAGGGGGGATGCTCCAGGGCTACCGTCTGTCTGCCGCACCGCTTCTTCCACATATCGCTTCGCCTCCGCGCGTATCATCAAAGAAGTTCAAAAGGAGCAAATGCTCCTTTGTGACGATATCGTCCTGCGCCTAGTTTGAACAAAAAGCCGGGAGAGTATGCGCCCGGATTTTGTGGGGGCGGAGGCTGTTCAAAATCGTGTCTTTAGAGTATAATAAATCTAATTAAGTATGACGGAGCGGGGCCGCCGGGCTCCGCGAAAAGGAGTATCCTATGGCGGACGAAAAACGGACCATTGCCTATATCTGTCCCTCCTGCCGGCAGAGCGTCATCGTGGAGCGGAGCGTGTTCCAGCTGGCGGCCGTCCCCAATGAGCTGCCCTGCCCCTGCGGCAAATCGGCTCTGCGGGTCGAGATGATGGGGGACCGGATACGTCTGGACGTACCATGCATCTACTGCGGAAAGACTCACGCGGTGACCTGCTCCAGCCGGGACTTCCTCCATCGGAGGGGACTGGCCTTTTCCTGCGGCGCGTCCGGCCTGGACTGCTGCTATGTGGGAGAGGAGACCACAGTGTACGGCGCCGTCCGCCGCCTGGAGGAGGCGGTGGACAAGCTGGATGCCCAGGCCGGCGAGCGGGGCTCCTTCCTGGATGAGGTGGTGATGCATGAGGTGCTGGGAGAGCTGAAGGACATCGCCCAGCGGGGCGGCATCTCCTGCTCCTGCGGCTCCAAACGATGGAAGCTGCAGGTGAATTACAGCTCGGTGGACCTGATCTGCGCCGACTGCGGCGGCGACCTGCGCATCCCGGCGGCCACCCAGAGCGATATCGAGGATATCTGCTGCAAGCAGAGCCTGCGCATACACGGAAAGGACTGCTGACCGGCCCGAAGGAGGGGAAAACAGGAGATATGTATTACGACTACCAATACTATGTGGACAGCAGGGACACCGACCCCTTCGGTCAGTGCCGGCCCTCCGCCGTGCTGGGCTTTTTGCAGGAGGCGGCCACCGAGGCGGCCATGGCCCTCCGCGTCTCTCGGGAGGAGATGCTGGAGCGG
Source organism: Clostridiales bacterium (assembly GCA_022772585.1). Taxonomy (GTDB): domain Bacteria; phylum Bacillota; class Clostridia; order Oscillospirales; family Oscillospiraceae; genus Pseudoflavonifractor_A. The sequence continues at coordinate 13,481 of JALEZN010000010.1, read as the reverse complement.
CATAACGCCTTCTGGATGCTGGCCCGGATCTGGTACCGGCTGGACCGGCCCATCTCCTGGAACGAGACGGTGGCCGTGCGCACCTGGCACCGGGGCGGAAAGGGCGCGTCCATGTACCGGGATTTTGACCTGACGGTGGGCGGCGCGCCGGCGGGGGAGGCGGTCTCGGTGTGGGTCCTGGCCGACCGGGAGAGCCACAAGCCCCTGCGCCTTTCCAGGCTGGACGAGTTCCAGGGCACTGACGGCGGCGAGCTGTGCAAGGAGCGGATGCTGACCAGGCTGCGCCTGCCGGAGGAAATGGAAAAGGCGGAGGAGCGCCGGCTGTGGTACAGCGACGCCGATGTGAACCGCCACGTCAACAACAGCAAATACGCTGACTTTGCCTGTGACGCCCTCCATCTGGAGCGGCTGGGGGAGGGGAGCTTCGTCTCCTCCCTGCAGGTGGGGTTTCAGGCCGAATGCCGGCCGGGGGAGGTCCTCCGGCTCCGTACCGGCCGGTCCGACGGGGTCTGGTACGTCCAGGGAACCGACGGACAGGAGAGCGCCCGTTTCGACGCGGCCCTCACCCTTTCCGAATTACCGGGAAGTGGGTCTTGACAACCGTTGGCGCGGATAGTAAAATAGGAAAAATTTCATGTTAGAGAAATAAAGGAGATGCACTCATGGTCAACACAGACGCCAGCCAGAAGTTTACCAAGCAGGGGCTCACCTTCGACGATGTGCTCCTGGTACCGGCGGAGAGCGACGTGCTCCCCGCGGACATCGACCTGACCACCAAGCTCACCAAGAAGATCACGCTGAACGTTCCCCTGATGAGCGCCGCCATGGATACCGTCACCGAGTACCGCATGGCCATCGCCATCGCCCGCGAGGGCGGCATCGGCATCATCCACAAGAACATGTCCATCGGCGCTCAGGCCGAGCAGGTGGACATGGTCAAGCGCTCTGAGAACGGCGTTATCACCAATCCGTTCTGGCTGGCTCCCGGACACACCCTGGCCGAGGCTGACGAGCTGTGCGCCAAGTACAAGATCTCCGGCGTGCCTATCTGCGACAACGGCAAGCTCATCGGCATCATCACCAACCGCGACATGAAATTTGAGACCGATATGTCCCAGCTCATCGACAATGTGATGACCAAGGAGAACCTGGTCACCGCCCCCGAGGGCACCACCCTGGCCGAGGCCCGGGAGATTCTCCGCCGCCACAAGATCGAGAAGCTGCCCATTGTGGACAAGGACTTCCACCTCAAGGGCCTCATCACCATCAAGGATATCGAGAAGGCCGAGGTCTATCCCAATTCCGCCCGCGACGAGAAGGGCCGCCTGCTGGTGGGCGCCGCCATCGGCGTGACCAGCGACGTGCTGGACCGGGTGGCCGCCCTGGTGGAGGCCGGCGCCGACGTGCTGGCCCTGGACAGCGCCCACGGCCACAGCCACAACATCCTGGAGTGCGTCAAGCGCATCAAGGCCCTGTATCCCGACGTGCAGCTCATCGCCGGAAACGTGGCCACCGCCGGGGGTACCCGCGCCCTCATCGAGGCGGGCGCCGACTGCGTGAAGATCGGCATCGGCCCCGGCTCCATCTGCACCACCCGCGTGGTGGCCGGCATCGGCGTGCCCCAGATCACTGCCGTGTATGACGCCGCCTGCATGGCCGCCAAGTACGGTGTGCCCGTCATCGCCGACGGCGGCATCAAATACTCCGGCGACATCGCCAAGGCCATCGCCGCCGGCGCCAATGTGGTCATGCTGGGCTCCCTGCTGGCCGGCTGCGAGGAGTCCCCCGGAGAGACCGAGGTCTACCAGGGCCGCCAGTTCAAGGTCTACCGCGGCATGGGCTCCCTGGGCGCCATGGCCAAGGGCTCCAAGGACCGCTATTTCCAGGAGAACAACAAGAAGCTGGTCCCCGAGGGCGTGGAAGGCCGCGTGCCCTACAAGGGACTCACCGGCGAGACCATCTACCAGCTCATGGGCGGCCTGCGCTCCGGCATGGGCTACACCGGCTGCCACAACATCCCCGAGCTGCAGCAGAAGGCCCAGTTCATCCAGATCACTGCCGCCGGCCTGCGCGAGTCTCACCCCCACGACATCTATATCACCAAAGAGGCCCCCAACTATACCGTCAATCCCCAGTAAGGGCTGGGCGGGGCCTCTTTGCCCGGCGAAGCCGGGAGCGCGCGGAGCGCGTCCAAGCATTTTTCTTCAGAAAAATCTTGCTGCCGGGGAAATTCATTTTCCCCGGCAGATGAAAAAAGGGGACCCAATGGATGGAAACATCCATTGGGCAGCCCCCAACTATACTGTCAATCCCCAGTAGCGGGGAATATAAAAGCCCGCGCCGACGGCGCGGGCTTTTGCTGTATTTCAACGGCATATGGAAGAGGGGCGGAGCCTTTACTGCTGCCCGGCCTGACGTGCGGCGGACAATGTATGGATGGCTTCCAGGATGCAGCGCCCGCTGGCACGGGCCGTGTCATAATCCAGCCCTGCCGGGGTATCGTTCTGGCGGTGGTAGCTTTCCGGGAGCCGCGGTGTGCCGTGGTCTATTCTGCGCCAGCAGACGTTTACGGCCTCCAGGCCCATGTTGTGAAAACTCACATGATCACTTTCTCCTACATGAAAAATACCCCCGATCTCCCACCCGTAAAGGGTCTTGCAGGCCTGTGCTACCGAGGAGGCCACAAGTCCCTGGACCGGCTCCAGGAAATTTCCTTCCTGATATACGCCATCCTGCATTTTTCCCAGCGTATAGCAGACGAGGACTGCCTGATCTTCCGGCGAGGCGGCAGAGATATCCATATTGAAAGCGCCCAGATGGCGGCTTTTTTCCTCTTCTGAGAGGGAGGAAACGTAAGCGTAAGAACCGTGATAGCCATTTTCCTCGGAGCCCGGGAACACCATGCGGATCTCACAGGGAAAATCCGGGTTTTCCGGGCCCAGGAAGCGGGCGATCTCCAGCAGAACGGCTACCGAGGCGCCGTTGTCCCGCGCGCCCGGAGAAGTCTCCACGCTGTCATAGTGCGCAGTGATGGAAAACAGAGGGCCGTCCGATCCAGGATTGCAGACGGCGATGACATTTTCACTTTTCGTTCCCCGGAAACCGTCAAAGGAGACACGGCGCAGAGTGGGGATGCCGGACGGGGAGGCGGGACCGGACTCGGGAGAGAAACCGGAAGACTGCAATGTCTCAAAGATCCAGTCACAGGCGGCCGTTTCCCCGGCCGTTCCGGCGGTGCGGACGCCGATGGTATCGCAGAGGTATTCCGTGTCCTTCCGGATCCGCTCTGTACTCAGATCGTAGGATGTCTCCTTATCTCTCATGGATGAACTGCACCCGGAGCAGAGGAGCAGAAGGAGGAGCGTAACTGCAGCCGGTACGGCATGGATGAGGGAATGTTTTGGCGGAAGCATGGAAAAACCTCCTTTGGGCTTTTGATGCCGCTGATGTGCCGGCAGCTGATCTGTTTCCAGTCAGGTGATCCCCGCTCAGTATACCGCGGCCGCGATGGAGAGGCAACTGCATTTTTGGACGGCAGCAGGAACGATCCATCCGGAGGGCAAAAAATACGGCGCTTTTGGGCCGCATGGACCCGGCCAAAGGAAAATTGACCTTGCATTCCCGGGCGGGACCTATTATAATCTATAACAGACTATCATGTTAAAGTCAGGCTGCCGCTGAGGGGTACAGCCTGATTTTTTTGGTCTGCCGTACCCAAACAAATGAAGAGAGAAGCGGGAGATGCAAATGGAGAGAGAGAACAAACGAAGCAAGTTTTCCGGTACCCTGGGATTCGTACTGGCGGCGGCGGGCAGCTCCGTGGGCCTGGGCAACATCTGGCGGTTCCCGTACCTTGCGGCCAAGGACGGCGGCGGCGTGTTTCTGCTGGTCTATGTGATTTTGGCGCTGACCTTCGGCTTTACCCTTCTGATCACCGAGATTGCCATCGGCAGAAAGACGGCACAGAGCCCGCTGACCGCCTACCGGCAGCTGCACAGCGGCTGGGGCTGGATCGGCGTTCTGGCCTGCCTGGTGCCTGTCATCATCCTGCCCTACTACTCCACCATCGGCGGCTGGGTGCTGAAGTACTTCTTCACCTACCTCACCGGCGGCGGCGCGGATGCGGTGGCAGACGGATACTTTACGGGCTTCATCACCGCCCAGTGGGAGCCCATCCTCTGGTTTGTCGTGTTCCTGGCCGCCACCACGCTGGTGGTATATAAGGGCGTGAACCACGGCATTGAGAGCTGCTCCAAGGTGCTCATGCCCATCCTGCTGGTGCTCATCATCGGCATCGCCGGGTTTTCCCTGACCCTGGAGCACACCGATGAGCTGGGCGTGACCCGCACCGGCCTTCAGGGTTTCGGCGCCTACGTTATTCCGGACTTTACCGGAATGACCGTGCAGAAGTTCCTCTCCGTGCTCACCGACGCCATGGGGCAGCTCTTTTACTCCATCAGCGTGGCCATGGGCATCTCGGTGGCCTACGGCTCCTATGTGAAGAAGGACGCCGACCTGGGCCGGGCGGTGAACCAGATCGAGATCTTTGATACGCTGGTGGCCTTCCTGGCGGGCATGATGATCATCCCGGCGGTGTATACCTTCATGGGCCCCGAGGGCATGTCCAAGGGCCCGGCCCTGATGTTCGTGTCCCTGCCCAAGATCTTCGCGGCCATGGGCCCCCTGGGCGCCGCCGTCGGATTGGTGTTTTTCCTGATGGTCTTTTTCGCGGCGGTCACCTCCTCTGTATCCGTGATGGAGGCGGTGGTGTCCAGCGCTATCGACAAGTTCGGCATGGAGCGCAAAAAGGCCACTGTTGCCACGGCCCTTTTCGCGCTGGCGGCGGGCGTGGTGGTCTGCCTGGGCTACAACGTGTTTTATTTTGAGGCGGCCCTCCCCAACGGCACTGTGGCGCAGATCCTGGACATCATGGACTATGTGAGCAACAGCCTGCTGATGCCGGTGGTGGCCATCGCCACCTGTGTCCTGGTAGGCTGGGTGGTGAAGCCGGACGTCATCATCGACGAGGTGACCCTGGGCGGCCACAGGTTCGGCCGGCAGCGCCTGTACGTGGTGATGATCCGCTTTGTGGCGCCGGTGCTGCTCTTTATCCTGCTGCTGCAGTCCCTGGGGATTGTGAAGTTCTGATCGTACAAAACAGAAGCGGGCGGCATGCGGCGGCAGCTCGGGGGATACCCGGTCTGCCGCCGCTTTGTCTGTTCACGGCACAAAAAGGAGGAACAGGATATGAAGCGATATACCATACCCGAGGGAGAGCGCTGGCGGGTGGTCCCGGAGGAACTGGAAGAGGCCATTGCCCAGCTGGCCCGGTTTGAAACGGCCTGCGAACAGCTCCTGGCGGAGCAGGAGGAACTCTCCACCCAACTGGAGGCCATGAAGCGGGAGGGCAAGCAGAAAAGCGCCCGGTTCCGGGAGCTTCTGGGCCGGAAGCTGGTGAACCAGCAGCTCCTGATCAAGCTGGAGTTCTGCGGCATCAGGACGGGTGCTGTTCAAAATCCCTGATCCGTGGTAAACTGAACGGGATAACTCAGGCGAGAGGAGAGAGTACCAATGCTGAAGCTGATGCTGGGCCGGTCTGGCACCGGAAAGTCCACGGAACTGCTGCGGCGGATCGGGACGAGCGGGGGAGAGCGCCCCCAGGTGCTCATCGTGCCCGAACAGCACTCCCACGACAGCGAGCGGCGGCTGTGCGCCCTGGCGGGGAATCAGGTCTCCCAATATGCCGAGGTGCTCTCCTTCACCCGGCTGGCGGGGCGGGTGTTCTCCGTGTTCGGCGGGGTGGCCGCCCCCACGCTGGATGCCGGCGGCCGCCTGCTGCTGATGTACACCGCTCTCAAGCAGGTGTCCGACCAGCTCACTGTCTACCGCCGCCCCTCCCGGCGGCCGGCCTTTCTTTCCGGACTGCTGTCCACCGTGGACGAGCTGAAGAGCTGCCGGGTCACGCCGGCGCAGCTCTGGGACGCGGGGGAGGAGACCGGCGGGGGAGAAGGGGACAAGCTGAGGGATATCTCCCTGATCTTCGGCGCTTACGAGGCCCTGACCGCCCGGCAGGGGGCCGACCCCCGGGACCGGCTCACCCAGCTGGTCACCACCCTGGAGGGCAGCGGCTGGGCCCGGGGCATGGACTTTTATCTGGACGGCTTTACCGATTTCACCCCCCAGGAGCGCTCGGTGATCCGGGCTCTGCTGAAGCAGGCCCGCTCGGTGACGGTGGCCCTGACCTGCGACCACCTGGAGGAGACCGAGGGAGGGAGCGGAATCTTTTCTCCTGCCCGCCGCACGGCCCGGCAGCTGCTGCGCCTGGCCGGGGAGGCGGGGATACCGGCGGAGACCGAGGTCCGCACCGCCCCCAGCCGGCGCCGGCGGCCCGCCCTGGCGGCGGTGGAGCGGGAGCTCTTTTCCCCCGCGCTCCAAAGTGCGCAGGCTGATGGGGAGGGGATCTCCCTCTTCCGGGCGTCGTCCCCCTATTCCGAGGTGGAGTGGGCGGCGGCGGAGATCCTGCGCCTGGTGCGGGAGGAGGGGCTGAGGTTCCGGGACATCGCCGTCTCGGCCCGGTCCATGGAGACCTACGGCCCCCTGATCGAGACTGTTTTCCCCCGGTACGGCGTGCCCGTCTTTCTGGGACAGATGAGCGATATCCTGCAAAAGCCGGTGCTCGCCCTCATCACCGCCGCCCTGGACACTGTGGCGGGAGGGTACCGGTATGAGGATGTGTTCCGCTATCTCAAGACCGGCCTGACCGACCTGACCGACGGGGAGCGGGACAAGCTGGAGAACTACGTCCTGAAATGGGACATCAAGGGGAGCAAATGGACGGGCAAAGCGGACTGGACCATGCATCCCCAGGGCTACGGCCTTGCCTGGACCGAAGCGGACGAGGCTCTTCTGGAGGAGCTCAACACCCTGCGGCGCAAAGTGACCGGGCCGCTGGAGCGCCTGCGTGCCTGCGGGGACAGGACCGGCCGGGGCTATACGGTCGCCCTGTGGCAGTTCCTGGAGGACATCGGCCTGCCCCAGCGCCTGCGGGAGCGGGAGGAAGCCCTGCGGCAGCGGGGGGAGGATGTGCTGGCCGAGGAGTACCGCCAGCTCTGGGACGTCCTGTGCGACGCCATGGAGCAGTGCGCCCGCACCCTGGACGGCATGCCCATGGAGGGGGAGGAGTTTGCCCGGCTGTTCACGCTGATGCTCTCCCAGTACAGCGTGGGGAGCATCCCGGTGTCCCTGGACCGGGTGAGCGCCGGGGAGATGCCCCGCCTGGCCCACAAGTCCTGCCGGGCACTGTTTTTGCTGGGGGCGGATGACAGCGCCATCCCCCGGGCCGCCCCCGCCCCGGGCCTTCTGAACGATGACGACCGGAGCCTGCTGGCCTCCTACGGTCTGGAGCTGGCCCCCAGCCTGTCGGACAAGCTGTACCGGGAGATGACCATCGTCTACGAGACCCTGGCCCTGCCGTCGGAGCACCTGTCGGTGAGCTGGGCCGCCGCCGGGCCGGAGGGGGAGGAGCGCCGCCCCGCCTTTCTGGTGGGGAAGCTGCGCGCCCTCTTCCCGGCGCTGGGGGTGACGGGGGAGGAGGAGACCGGCGGAACCTTCCGCCTGGCCGCCCCACGTCCGGCCCTGGAGCGGGCGGGCCGCTTCCCTGAGGTGTGTTCCGCCCTGCGGGAGCTTCCGGAGTACGCACCACTGGTGGAACGGATGGAGCGCTCGGCCGCCCTGGAGCGGGGCAGCCTGTCCCCGGCTGCGGTGGAGGCCCTGTACGGCCGCCGGGTGCCCATGTCGGCCTCCCGGATGGACAAGTACAAGTCCTGCCACTTCTCCTACTTCATGCAGTACGGCCTGAAGGCCAAAGCCCGGGAGGCCGCGGGGTTCCACGCCCCCGAGTACGGCACCTTTGTCCACTATGTGCTGGAGCACGTGCTGCGGACGCTGACGGAGGAGGGGACTGTCCCCGTGCCCAGGGAGCTGGAGCGGGACAAGCTCCGCCGCCTGACCCGGGAAACGGTGGACCGCTACGTGAAGGAGGAGCTGGGAGGCCTGGAGCATGAGACGCCCCGGTTCCGCTATCTCTTCTCCCGGCTGCTCAGGTCGGTATACGCGGTGGTGGACAACGTGGTGGAGGAGCTGCAGAGCTCCGACTTCCAGCCCATCGCCTTTGAGCTGGGCTTCGGCAGCAACAAAGACCTGCCGCCGGTACAGCTTACCGTGGACGGCGTCACGGTGAGCATCTCGGGCTTCGTGGACCGGGTGGACGGCTGGGTGGAGGACGGAAAGCTCTACCTGCGGGTCATCGACTACAAGACCGGGCGGAAATCCTTTGACCTGACCGACGTGTGGAACGGCATGGGCTTGCAGATGCTGCTCTACCTCTTCACGTTGAAGGAGGAGGGAAAGGAGCGCTTCGGCGGGAAGGAGATCGTCCCCTCCGGTGTGCTCTACCTGCCGGCCCGGGACGCCATCGTGGCGGGCAGCCGGGGCATGACCGAGGCGGAGCGCCGCCGCTCGGTGGACAGCGAGCTCAAGCGGAAGGGGCTGGTGCTGGACGATCCCCAGGTGCTCGCCGCCATGGAGCATCCGGGAGAAGCGGGCATCCGTTTCCTGCCGGTGCGGGTGTCCGGCCGGACGGGGGCCGTCACCGGGGACGCCCTGGTCACGGCGGAGCGGCTGGGCAGGCTGGAGCGGCACATCGGCGCCGTCCTCCGGGAGATCGGCCAGGAGCTGGCCGCCGGCAACATCGCCGCCGACCCCTTCTGGCGGGGCCCGGACCACAACGCCTGCCAGTGGTGCGATTATGCCGCCGCCTGCCACTTTGAGGAGGGCCGCCCCGGCGACCGGCGGCGCTACCTCCCCACCGTGAAGGGGGAGGACTTCTGGCGGGGGCTGGAGAAACACGGCGGGCCGGAAGCGGAAGAGACCGTATAGGCCGGGCCGTTCCTTAGGATCCCGGCCCGGGGTATAAAACCCGGGAAAAGGGAAAAACTGCCCTCAATGCCGTTTGAGGGAGGAAAAGCCATGGAAAAAGACCGACAGGAGCTGCCCGAGGAGCAGCGCAGCGACATTCAGGAGTTGGGCTCGGCCCTGATCCGTACCCGGCGGGGCACCATCCACACCCTGACCATCGTGGGCCAGATCGAGGGCCATCAGGCGCTGGACGCCGCCGTCAAGACCACCAAGTACGAGCACGTCATCCCGCTGCTGGCGGCGGTGGAGGAGAGCGACGATGTGGACGGCCTGCTGGTGCTGCTCAACACCGTGGGGGGCGACATCGAGGCGGGCCTTGCCATCTCGGAGCTGATCTCGGGTATGAAGAAGCCCACCGTCTCCCTGGTGCTGGGGGGCGGGCACTCCATCGGTGTGCCGCTGGCGGTGTCGGCCAAGGTCTCCTTCATCGCGCCGTCGGCGGCCATGACCATCCACCCGGTGCGTCTGTCGGGGACGGTCATCGGCGTGTCCCAGACTTTCCACTATTTTACCCGCATTCAGGAGCGCATTTTACAGTTCGTCACCCGCAACAGCTCGGTGGAGCGGGAGACCTTTACCCGGCTGATGCTGCAGACCGGGGAGCTGGCTGCCGACGTGGGCAGCGTCATCTATGGGGAGGAGGCGGTGGCTATCGGGCTCATCGACCGGATCGGCGGCCTGTCCGACGCGCTGGAATGCCTGCACAGAATGATCGAGAAGCGCCGGGAGCAGCAGACGCAGCCGGGCTGATCAAAAGGGACGGGGGAGACCCCGTCCCTTTTTGTTGACATAATCGAAAGAAAAGCATGGAAATATTGTTTGAAGTGTGCTATCATATTTTATATATGTCTCAAAATAGAAATGGAATAATATTACAGGGAATCGGGCTCTGCAAGTGGGCAGCCTCATTCGTTGAACGGAGGGAATACATTGAGCTACATCCAATCCATCCTGATGGGCGTTATCCAGGGCGTCGCGGAATTTCTGCCCATCTCCAGCTCGGGCCATCTGGTCCTGTTCCAGACCTTCTTCGGTATGGAAAACGTGGAAGCCAACCACATGCTCTTCACGGTGCTGCTCCACCTGGGCACGCTGGTCTCGGTGTGCATCTATTACTGGAAAGACGTGCTGGAGATGATCGTGGAGTTCTTCCGGTGGATCCGCTCCCTGGTAAAGCCGGGGGAGCGGGACAAGGGCACGCCGCCGCCCGCCCGGCGGCTGGTGATGCTCATCGTGGTGGCCACCCTACCCCTGTTCCTCATCGTGCCCATCAACGACTGGATGGAGAAGGTCTTTTCCAGCAGCGTTTCGGTGTCCATCGCGCTGCTGGCCACCGGCTGCCTGCTCTTTTTCTCCGACCGGATGGCCCGGGGCCGGAAGAACGCTAAAAATGCCACCGTAGTGGATGCGCTGGTGGTGGGCGCGGCTCAGGCCATCGGCACCATCCCGGGCATCTCCCGCTCGGGCATCACCATCTCCACCGGCATGCTGCGGGGCTTTGACCGGAAGTTTGCCGTCCGCTTCTCCTTCCTCATGTCCCTGCCCGCCGTTCTGGGCGCCAATATCCTGAAGGTGGGGGATGCCATTGCCGAGGGGGCCGACCCCGGCCAGATCCCCGTTTATCTGGTGGGCGTCGCAGTTTCCGCCGTGGTGGGCTACTTTGCCATCCGCCTGGTCAACACCCTGTCGGACAAGGGCAAATTCGGCATGTTCGCCTACTACTGCTGGGTGGTGGGCCTCGGCTCCCTGATCGCCGGGATCATCGTACCGCTGATCACCCGGTAAAAGAGCCTGTTCCAAAGCAATAACCGTTGAGCGAGGCATGGTTCGTCCATGCCTTGCTTGTTCAGAAAGGATGAGATCCCATGGCCACTGCACAAAAGAAGACCACAGGCGGGAAACGGACCGCCTCCTCCGGCTCCGGCGCCAAAAAGAGCGGCAGCGGCAGCCGGAGCAAGATCACCCAGGGCAGCCGTTCCGGCGGGAATGGGCGGAAGAAGGCCCCGCAGCCCAAGCCTGTCCGCCGGGGCGTGGGGGCGCTGGTCTGCCTGCTGCTGGCGGTATTTGCGGTGCTGGGCTGCGTCCAGAACAAGGGCTTTTTCAACGACTGGTTCTGCGGCCTGGCAAAGGGCCTGATGGGCTATGGCTTTTATCTGCTGCCGCCCATGCTGCTGGCTGCCGCCTTCATCCTGGCCTTCCACCGGGGCCGCCCGGTAGCGCTGCGGGTGTGCTGCGCCCTGCTTCTGCCGGTGCTGCTGGGCGGGATGCTCCACATCCTGCTGGCCCGGGGAGAGTACGCCTGGACGGCGGAATTGATCAAACAGCTCTGGACTGAGGGACAGAGCGTGAAGAGCGGCGGCGTACTGGGCGGCGTGCTGGCCCTGGGCCTGTCGGCAGCCTTCAGTCCCATCGGCGCAGGGGTGATCTTCGTGCTGGCCATGGCGGTGCTGGCCATGGGGGCTGCCAATGTGACATTGGCCGACGTGGTGGACTTCATCCGCAGCCGTCCGGAGTACGAGGAGTATGAAGAACCGGAGGAGCCGGAGCGCGCTCCCCGCCGGGGCCGGGAGGCGCCGCAGGAGAGCGCTGGGGCCGCTGTTGCCGCCCGGGGCAAGAGCCGCCGGGCGGCCATCGACATCCCGGTGGACGAAGGACCGCTGGTGGGGCGGGAATCCGCTCCCAATCCCCTCTTCGGAAAGAAGAAGGAGAAGTTCTTTAACCGCAGGGCGGCGGTGCCCGCACCGGACGAGGTGCTCACCGGAGGCAGCGATGTGAAGCCGCCGGAGCCCAACGTACCGGTGATCACCAAGCCGGAACCCGCCCATCCGGAGGAGAGCGTCCCGGCGGCAGGGCCGGCCGTTCCGGCGGAGAATACCGCGGAGACAGAGAGCGTTTCCTCCAACGAGCCGGACAAGCCGCCCTTCGGGCAGTACCAGCGCCCGGGCGCGGCGGAGACGGCGGCGGCCGAGTCTGCACCGGCGGCCCGGGAGAACCTGCCGCCCATGCCTGAGATCCAGCGGGAGCCAGCCGTATCCAAAAAGGCCCGGGCGGAGGAGACGGCCCAGGCCGCCGCCGAGGTGGGCCGGGACATTGAAAAGAGTATGGAGGAGCCCGCCGGGCCTGTCTATCAGTATCCGCCCATTGACCTTTTGAAGCGCAGCGGCGGCGTGTCCGCCAGCGACATGGCCGGGGAGCTCCAGGCCAACCAGGCCCGCCTGGCTGACACCATCCGCTCCTTCGGTATCGACGCCGCCATCGTGGACGCGGTGCGGGGCCCCTCGGTGACCCGGTACGAGCTGGAGCTGGCCCAGGGCGTGCGGATGAACAAGCTGACCAACCTGACCGATGACATCGCCCTGGCCCTGGGCGCCACCGGCGTGCGCATCGCCCCCATCCCGGACAAGATCTCCATGGTGGGCATCGAGGTCCCCAACAAGCTGGTGGCCCCGGTGGGCATCCGGGACGTGATTGACTCCCGGGAGTTCCGGGACAACCCCTCCAAAGTCTCCTTCGCCGTGGGCAAGGACATCAGCAACCGCTGCGTGGTGTGCAACATCGGCAAGCTGCCCCATCTGCTCATCGCCGGCACCACCGGCTCGGGCAAATCGGTGTGCACCAACTCCCTCATCATTTCCCTGCTCTATAAGGCCACGCCGGAGGAGGTCCGCCTCATCATGGTGGATCCCAAGATGGTGGAGCTGGGCATCTACAACGGCATCCCCCACCTGCTCATCCCTGTGGTTACCGACCCCAAGAAGGCGGCCGGAGCCCTGCAGTGGGCAGTGACCGAGATGATGAAGCGCTACCGCGCCTTCTCCGAAGTAGGGGTCCGGGATCTGAAGGCCTACAACGCCCTGGCCGAGCGCACCGGGGAGATGAAGAAGATGCCCTCGGTGGTGGTGGTCATCGACGAGCTGGCCGACCTGATGCTGGTGGCCGCCAAGGAGGTGGAGGAGTCCATCTGTCGGGTGGCCCAGATGGGCCGCGCCGCCGGGATGCACCTGATCATCGCCACCCAGCGGCCCTCCGCCGACGTGATCACCGGCCTGATGAAGGCCAATATCCCCAGCCGCATCGCCTTCGCGGTGCAGTCCTCCCTGGATTCCCGCATCATCCTGGACACCACCGGCGCCGAGAAGCTGGTGGGCCGGGGCGACATGCTCTACTTCCCCCTAGGCTCGGGCAAGCCCCAGCGGGTGCAGGGCTGCTTCATCTCCGACGACGAGGTGAGCCGGGTGGTGGAGTTCGTCAAGCGCAGCGGCACCGCCGAGTATGACGAGGAAGTCCTCCACGAGATTGAGCAGCACGCCGCCGCCAAGGACAAGGGGAACAAGGGCGGCAGCGAGCCCGCCGAGAGCGACGCCGGCGATTACGACGAGCTGCTGCCCAACGCCATCGAGGTGGTGGTGGAGACCGGCATGGCCAGCGTCTCCATGCTCCAGCGGCGGCTGAAGCTGGGCTACTCCCGGGCCGCCCGTCTGGTGGACCAGATGGAGGAGAAGGGC
>JALEZN010000083.1 GCA_022772585.1 Clostridiales bacterium | reverse complement strand
TATAATACGGTACAACAACCACACATGGTAAACCAGTGAGGAAGAGAAGTACCCGGCGTTTCCGATGCAAAGAGAGTCCCGGAAGGTGGAATCGGGATCAGAGGAGACCGGCGAATGGCCTTCCGAGGGCGGCTTGAACGGAGCACCCGCTCCAAGTAGGGTCCGACGGGAACCCTCCCGTTATCCGTGGGGTACGCATGATGGTGCGTAAAAGCGAGTGGGCATCGAAAGATGTCAATTTGGGTGGTATCGCAGAAGCAGAGGCTTTTGTCCCATGTGGGGCAGAGGTCTTTTTTGTTTCCTAAGTTCCGGCCGCCGGCAACGGCCCCTCCATCCGCCGCCCGAACGAAAAAAATTTTTGGAGGTAAACAAACATGAAAAAAAACACCGTAAAGAAGCTGGTTTCTCTGGCTCTGGCCGCCATGATGGCATTGTCTCTCTTCGCCTGCGGCTCTAAGAAAGACGATTCCCCCTCCGGCAGCAAGACCTACAAGGTGGGCATCTGCAACTATGTGGACGACGCTTCCCTGAATCAGATCGTCAGCAACATCCGGTCCCGTCTGGAGGCTATCGGCCAGGAGAAGGGCGTGCAATTCGACATCAGCTATGACAACTGCAACGCCGACGCCACCGTTATGAACCAGATCATCGCCAACTTCATCGCCGATAAGGTGGATCTGATGATCGGCGTGGCTACCCCCGTGGCCGTGGCCATGCAGGCCGCCACCGAGGACAACAAGATCCCCGTGGTATTCGCAGCCGTGTCCGATCCCGTGAGCGCGGAGCTGGTGAGCAGTCTGGAATCCCCCGGCGCCAACATCACCGGCACCTCTGACTATCTGGACACAGACGCCATTCTGGACCTGATCTTTGCCGCCGACCCCGGCGCCAAGAACATCGCCCTGCTGTATGACCAGGGACAGGATTCCTCTACCACCCCCATCAAGAACGCCAAGGCTTATCTGGACAAGAAGGGCGTTGCTTATAAGGAGTACAACGGCACCACCACCGATGAGATCATGATGGCTGTGAGCAAGCTGGTGAGCGATCAGGTGGACGCCGTGTTCACCCCCACCGACAACACCGTGATGAAAGCAGAGCTGTCCATCTACGAGACTCTGGCCAAGGCCGGCATCCCCCACTACACCGGCGCTGATTCCTTTGCCCTCAACGGCGCCTTCCTGGGCTATGGTGTGGATTACGCCAACCTGGGCGTGGAGACCGCCAACATGGTGGCCGGCATCCTGCTGGACGGGAATGATCCCGCCTCCACCGCGGTGATGACCTTCGACAACGGCACCGCCACCGTCAACACCGAGACCTGCCAGGCGCTGGGCCTGAACTACGACGAGATCGAGGCGGCTTTCGCCCCCCTGTGCACCAAGGTACAGAGCATCACCACCGCCGAGAGCTTCGGCGACCTGCAAAACGGCTAACGGCCGTTCCCGGCAGAACAGAGATTATCCGGAATCACGGGGACAGAGGGCGCAAACCCTCTGTCCCCAAACCTGCGAGGAGGACCTGATATGGATCTTACCACTGTCCTGTCCCTGGGACAGACCGCGCTGGAACTGGGACTGATCTGCTCCCTTACCGTGCTGGCGCTTTTTCTGAGCTATTCCATGCTCAACGTCTGCGACCTGTCCACCGACGGGTGCTTCACCCTGGGCGCCACGGTGGGCGCGGTGGTGGCCATCGCGGGGCATCCCCTTCTGGCCCTGCCCGCCGCCATGCTGGCCGGGATGTGCTCCGGCGTTGTCACCGCCCTGCTCCAGACCCGGATGGGCGTGGACAGTCTGCTCTCGGGCATCATCGTCAATACCGCCCTCTACTCCATCAACATCGCGGTGATGGGGGGCTCGTCCCTGCTCAATATGAACAAGACCGATACGGTCTTTTCCCTGATGAAGGACCTGCTGGAGGGCACCCCCCTGGCCGGGCAGTACAAGCTGGTAGTGGCCCTGATCGCCGTGGCCGCCGTGGTGGCGGTGCTCACCGCCTTCCTCAATACCCGGCTGGGCCTCTCTATCCGGGCCACGGGCAATAACCCGGACATGGTGCGGGCATCCTCCATCAATACGGTGTTCACCACCACGGTGGGCCTGTGCGTGGCCAACGCCTTCACCGGACTGTCCGGCTGCCTGCTGGCCCAGTCCCAGAAGTCGGCGGAGATCAACATCGGCACCGGCATGGTCACCATCGCCCTGGCCTCCCTGCTCATCGGCCGCACCATCCTGGGCCGGGGGAGCATCCTGACCCGGGCCGTGGGCGTGGTGCTGGGCTCCTTTGTGTTCCGGCTGGTGTACACGGTGGCTCTGCGCTTGCATATGCCGGCCTTCATGCTCAAGCTGGTGTCCTCGGTCATCGTGATCCTGGCCATCTCCGGGCCGTACCTGAAGCGGCAGTGGCCCATGATCCGCCGCCGCCTGGCCTACAGCCGGGCCCAGAAAGGAGGGCGCTGAGCCATGCTGACCATCTCCCATATCTCCAAGACCTTCAATCCCGGCACTGTCAACGAGAAAAAGGCCATTACCGACCTGTCCCTCCACCTGGAAAAAGGGGATTTCGTCACCATAATCGGCTCCAACGGCGCGGGAAAGTCCACCCTCTTCAACGCCGTCGCGGGCAGCTTCCTCACCGACGCGGGCTCCATTTTGCTGGACGGGGAGGATATCACCTTCCAGCCCGAATTCCGGCGGGCCCGGCAGATCGGCCGGCTGTTCCAGGACCCCATGCGGGGCAGCGCCCCCGGCATGACCATCGAGGAGAACCTGGCCCTGGCCGCAGGCAGCGGCGGCTGGTTCTCCCACACCACCCGGAAGGACAAGGAGCGCTTCCGTGACCGGCTGGCCCTGCTGGACATGGGGCTGGAGGACCGGATGCGCCAGCCGGTGGGCCTGCTCTCCGGCGGGCAGCGCCAGGCCCTCACCCTGCTGATGGCCACCATGAATCCGCCCAAGCTGCTGATGCTGGATGAGCACACCGCCGCCCTGGACCCGGCCACCGCCGAAAAGGTGCTGGCCATCACCCGGGAGATTGTGGAGGAAGACCGTATTACTACCATGATGATCACCCACAGCATGCAGCAGGCCCTGGACCTGGGCAACCGCACCCTGATGATGGATTCGGGCAGCATCGTGCTGGACCTGAAGGGGGAGGAGCGCCGGGGCCTCACCGTGGACGACCTGCTGGAGAAGTTCAAGGCCGGCGCCGGCAAAAAGCTGGAGGACGACCGGATCCTTCTCTCCTGATCCTCATGTTCCGACCAGATTTCCCTTTGCACCAACAGCAAGCGGCCCACGGGCCGCAGAAAAGCGCTCCGCAGGCAGATGCCTGCGGAGCGTTTCTGTTCAAGCCCTGTATTCCCCGGGGGACTATTTGGTAAGATCAAGTCCCCGGTCTCCCGGCACGACGCTCCCGTTTTCCAGAGAGATGAACGGCGAAAATTCCACCGTCTCCGTTTCATGGGTCAGAGAGATGGTGGCATCCGGGAAAATGTCGCTCACATTGCACTGGATGATAAAGGGACGGCCCGTCGGGTCCTCATAGAGCAGGGACATATCCATCGTTTCGATGTCGTTCCGGTACAGGCGGACGGCCGTATCCGGGTATCTCGGTATGATCAGGTAGTAATCTCCCTTTGAAAGATAGTGGATGGGCAGGGCTTCCTCATCCAGATACTGTTCCACATAAAAGGAAGGGTCCTCCATTTCCTGGTACCCCAGGTAGACCAGGGCATAGAGCTCATCGCCGTGGAAGGGAATGGAGCCGCGCTTGCTCGCGCCAGTCGCGGGAGAAGCAGAGGGCGCGGGAGAAGCAGAGGGCGTGGGAGAAGCAGAGGGCGTGGGAGAAGCAGAGGAAACGGGGGAAGGGGAAGGCGTGGGAGAAACGGGAGGAGCCCCGCATCCCGCCAGTGTGAGAAGACAGAGCAGGGACATGGCCAACACGGTATGCTTTTTCATTTGCCAGACCTCCTGTTATTGCGCACTTCATGTGAAATGGTCACATTCTCATTATATAATACCAGGCCCTCCGCTGCAAGAGAGGAGCAGGGGAGCGAAAAAAGAGACAATTTTCGCACCCCGCTTGACATTTTTCCGCCGATTGCATATACTAAAGGGTGATATGCGGAAAAGCGAGGATGGGAAGGAGTACCCGTATCCCTGGTGCAGAGAGGAGCCGGCCGGTGCAAGGCTTTCGAGGGGAGCGGGGAAGGTCGTCCCGGAGCCGCGGCGCGGAAGGAGAGAGTAAGCGCCGCCGGAGGCCCCCGTTATGGGCAGCGAGTGTGGACGCGGCGCGTCCGAATTCGGGTGGTACCACGGACAGTCTGTTCGCCCCGAGCCAAAAGGCTCGGGGCGTTTTTCGTCAGGAGGGTGTGGATGGACTATCAGTATACGATGCGCTATACCTACGATGATCTGCTGGCGCTGAACATCGTGTCGGGCAAGACCTACCGGAAGTGGCGCTCCCGCGTGGTGCGGCTGCTCTGCCTCCTGCTGGGCGGGTTCCTGCTCCTCTCCTCTGTCCTGATGATGGCCTGCGGCGAGCCCTTCTCCCAGGTGGTTTTCCCGGTGACGGTGGGGGCGCTGGTTCTGATCATGGGGATCTTCTACCACCGCATCAACGCCCTGCAGAGCCGCCGGCTGATGGTCAAAACCGCCGGGGAGGGCACCGTGGTCCTGAGCGATACGGAGTTCACTGAGCAGACCTCGCTTGGTACGGCCTCTCACCCCTACAGCGCCTTTCTCTCGGTGATCCGCTATCGGGGCCGGCTCTTTCTCTTTGTGGACAAGCGCCACGCCTATATCCTGCCTGATGAAAGAATGACGGTTGGCGATCCCGCCGGAGTGGACGCCTTTCTGGAAGAAAAATGCGGAAAGCCCGTTCGGGTGCTCCGCTGATCGAATAGGAGTGTAACAGAATGAAAAAAGAATTACCCAAGGTCTACGAGCCCCAGGAGGTGGAGGGCCGTATCTACGAGATGTGGGAGAAGAACGGCTGCTTCGAGGGCCACCGTGACCCGGACAAAAAGCCCTTCACCATCGTCATGCCCCCTCCCAACGTCACCGGCCAGCTCCATATGGGCCACGCCATGGACTCCACCCTGCAGGACATCCTCATCCGCTTCAAGCGGATGCAGGGCTACGCCGCCCTGTGGGTCCCCGGCACTGACCACGCCGGCATTGCCACCCAGATCAAGGTGGAGGAGGAGCTGCGCAAGACCGAGGGCCTGAGCCGCTACGACCTGGGCCGGGACAAGTTCCTGGAGCGGGTGTGGGACTGGAAGGCCAAGTATGGGGGCCGCATCGTGGAGCAGCAGAAGAAGCTGGGCGCCTCCTGCGACTGGAGCCGGGCCCGCTTCACCATGGACGAGGGCCTCTCCAAAGCCGTGCGCCACGTGTTCGTCTCCCTCTATAAGAAGGGCCTGATCTACAAGGGCTCCCGCATCATCAACTGGTGCCCCCACTGCGTCACCGCCCTCTCCGACGCCGAGGTGGAGTATCAGGACAAGCCCGGTCACCTGTGGCACATGCGCTATCCCCTCAGCGACGGCTCGGGCTATCTGGTGGTGGCCACAACCCGGCCCGAGACCATGATGGGCGACACCGGCGTGGCCGTCAACCCCAACGACGAGCGGTATAAGCACCTGGTGGGCAAGACCTGTATCCTGCCCCTGATGAACCGGGAGATCCCCATCGTGGCCGACGAGTACGTGGAGATGGACTTCGGCACCGGCTGTGTGAAGATGACCCCCGCCCACGACCCCAACGACTTCGAGGTGGGCCTG